>JAJPZD010000015.1 GCA_021204605.1 Prevotella sp. | reverse complement strand
TATCAACAACATTCATGACGGGTGTGTTTATGACTCGCCGCGGTTTAGGTAAGCCTATTGGCTCTATGACACAGTATGACAAAATACGTGTGGGTAAAGGCGCAGACAAAAAATACCTTCATTATGGCGACATCGTGCCTTTGGCAAAGCTCGACGACATCGTGTTCGGCGCATGGGACGTTTATCCTCAAAACGCCTACCAAGCTGCCATGTATGCCGAAGTCCTCAAAGACAAAGACATTAACTCAGTGAAAGACGACCTTGAAAAGATTGTTCCGATGAAAGCTGCCTTCGACAAAAACTATGCCAAGCGCATAGACGGTGACAACGTGAAAGATTGCAACACTCGTTGGAATATGGTGGAAGAGCTCCGCAATGACATCAGAAAATTCAAGGAAACCAACAACTGCAACCGTATAGTCGTCATTTGGGCCGCTTCTACTGAAATCTACGTTCCTGTTGACCTCAAAATCCACGGCTCGTTAAAAACTCTGGAAGATGCTATGAAAGCCGACGACCGTGTGCATATCGCACCGTCAATGTGCTATGCCTACGCTGCTTTGAAAGAAGGCTCTCCATTCATCATGGGAGCTCCTAACACTACGGTTGACATCCCAGCAATGTGGGAATTGGCAGAACAAACAAAAATGCCTATCGCAGGCAAGGATTTCAAAACTGGTCAGACGCTTGTAAAAAGTGGTTTCGCACCAATCATAGGCACACGCTGCCTTGGGCTCAGCGGCTGGTTCTCAACAAACATATTGGGCAACAGGGATGGCCTTGTCCTCGATGAGCCCGATAATTTCCGCACTAAAGAAGTGTCTAAACTCTCCACCTTGGAGACAATCCTGAAACCAGAGGTACAGCCTGATTTGTACACAAATTATTATCATAAGGTTCGTATCAACTATTATCCTCCACGCAACGACAACAAGGAAGGATGGGACAACATCGATATCTTCGGTTGGATGGGCTATCCTATGCAAATAAAGATAAACTTCCTTTGCAGGGACTCTATCCTCGCAGCACCATTGCTGCTTGACCTCACATTGCTGAGCGACCTTGCCGCACGCGCCGGGAGATATGGCATTCAGCGCTTCCTTAGCTTCTTCCTCAAAAGTCCTATGCACGACTATACCAAGGGTGAGGATGCAGTCAACAACCTTTTCCAACAATACACAATGCTGAAGAATGCTCTCCGTGAGATGGGTGGCTATGAGGCTGATGAAGAGATTGACTGACCGGAAATAAAATACACATATAAAAATCACCGCAATATTGCGGTGATTTTTATATGTGTATTTTTGTCTATAGACCTAAACACTATTTATATCTATACCAAAGCGGCAGTATCTGTAGCAATCATCAACTCTTCGTCTGTCGGTATCACGCATACTGTTACCTTTGAATCAGGTGTAGAGATGACAGCCTCCTCTCCATGAACCTCATTGTTCTTTTCTACATCAAACAGAACTCCCATGTAATCCAATCCACGACATACATCCTCTCGCATAGCACACTGATTCTCTCCTACACCTGCCGTGAACACAATGATATCGCAACCTCCCATAGCGGCAGCATACGCACCAATATATTTCTTTATACGGTAGTTGTACATATCAATTGCAACCTTAGCCCTCTCATTGCCTTTGGCAACGGCAGCATCAACCTCACGCATATCAGAAGATACACCGGTAACACCCAGAAGACCACATTTCTTATTGAGGAAATTAGACATCCCATCAGCATCTAAATTGAGCTTCTTTGCCAAATATGTAATCGCCCCTCCATCAATGTCTCCACTACGGGTTCCCATCATAAGTCCCTCAAGAGGTGTAAGACCCATTGACGTATCAACGCACTTCCCTTTGTAAACAGCTGCAATACTACCACCATTACCTACGTGACATGTGATTATCTTCTTGTCAGCAGGTTTCACACCAAGAAAATCGCAGACACGCTGTGACACATAGCGGTGACTCGTTCCGTGAAAACCGTAACGACGAACACCATACTGCTGGTAAAGCTCGTATGGAATTGCATAGAGATATGAATGAGCAGGCATCGTCTGGTGAAATGCGGTATCGAATACGCCCACCTGCGGAAGACCTGGCATCAGCTCACTGACTGCGTTCACACCCTTAAGATTTGCCGGGTTGTGCAGAGGTGCAAGATCGCTGACTTCCTCAAATGCCTTCAACACCTCTTTTGTCAACAATACACTCTTGTTGAACTTCTCGCCACCATGCACCATACGGTGACCTACGGCATTGATCTCTTTCAAGTCCTTTATTACACCGATTTCTGAATCTGTAAGCAGGGAGAATATAAACTTTACTCCCTCTGTATGCTCAGGAATGTCGTGCATAATCGTTTTCTTCTCTCCATTGGCTAACTTCACTTTTACAAAAGCTCCATCAAGACCCACACGCTCAGCACCGCCTGAAGTCATTACCGACTTGTCATCCATATTGTATAATGCGTATTTGATGGATGAACTACCACAATTCAAAACTAATATTTTCATGGCTTTTTCCACTTTTATGTGATACCTACTTTTATTTCGCATCCATGGCCTGACAAGCAGTGATTGCTACCATCTTGTAAATATCATCAACAGAGCATCCACGACTAAGGTCATTGACCGGACGGGCGATACCCTGAAGAATAGGACCAAGAGCCACAGCATCACCAAGACGCTGAACAAGCTTATACGCAATGTTTCCTACCTCAAGACACGGAAATACAAGGACATTTGCCTTGCCTGCTATGGCACTGCCAGGTGCCTTCTTCGCTCCTACTGATGGAACAAGTGCCGCATCTGCCTGAAGCTCACCATCTACCTTGAGTGATGGATCTATTTCCTTAGCCAACTTTGTAGCCTCAACTACCTTGTCAACAACCTCATGTGAAGCACTGCCCTTTGTCGAAAAACTCAACATCGCAACTCGTGGGTCAGCAAAACCAGCAACCGACTTGGCAGTCTGGGCCGTACATACTGCTATCTGAGCAAGCTGCGCTGCATCTGGCATAGGGGTTACGGCAACGTCTCCAACAACGAGAATACCTTCCTCTCCATACTGTGGCTGCTTGGTTACTAACAGCATTGCTCCACTTACGCAGGTGATACCCGGTGAACACTTGATAATCTGCAAGGCAGGACGCAGCGTGTCACCCGTTGTACTCAAGGCTCCGCTAATCTGACCGTCTGCATCACCTGTCTTGATAATCATACAACCATAATAAAGAGGGTTCTTCACAAGCTCACGGGCCTGCTCGATTGTCATGCCCTTCTTCTTGCGCAACTCAGCAAGCAATTGGGCATATTCCTCACTCTTTGGGCTGTTCTCTGGGTCAACAATAGTTGCCTTGCCGATGTTTTTCAATCCCCACTGCTCTGCCAATGAATTAATCTCATCAGGATTACCAATAAGGATAATGTTTGCCACATCATCTGCCAATACCATATCGGCCGCCCTCAATGTGCGCTCCTCAGTGGCCTCAGGGAGCACAATGCGCTGCTTGTTACTCTTTGCACGCGCAATAATCTGTTGAACTAAATCCATAGTTTTTATAGTTTATTTTAAGGATATGTATCTTTATAAATTCTCTCTTGCAAAAATAAAAAAAATATCTGAATAAATGGACCTCGATACTTTTTTTTATCCAATAAAAAACTTTAAATAAAAAATTCCATCCTGTGAGACACCAACTCAATAACGTCTCTCTATCCGTATATACGGCTCTAACTCCTTGTATTTCTTTTCTGACAGTCCATAGATACGTGAGAAATCCCTCGGCCTACGGAACCTGCCTCCCTTCGCACGATACTTATAAATGTTGTGTATCTGACGAGGACGTATCCCCAGACGGGCAAACTGTGCACTGTCGGCCGTATTCGGATCGAAATAAAACAATTCGGCTTTTGTATTCTCTTTTGCACCTCCATAACTGTCGGAAGAAGGATTTGCGATATATGTCACGACAGTCGCCACAACCAAGAAGATAAGTACGCCTATCAATACCAATCGGTCGTTCTTCTGTATATAGAATATGCGTTTCAAAGTTTATTTTCAAGTTTATTAACTACTATAACATGCCAAACTGGTGCAGGAAAATAGCTGCAATGGCTATGGGACAGACAAATCTCACTACAAACAGAAACACTTTAAAAGTAGAATTTCGTATCTTTCCTCCATTGGTAAACTCATTTCTCACTATGTGGCGAGGAACATACCAGCCTACCAAAAGACAAGTAAGAAAACTGCCGACAGGCAAGAGCAACTGCGCGGTGAGATAGTCAAGACAGTCAAGCAACGACTTCCCGAAGAAACCTATCCCCTCCACTGCCCCCACTGACAGCGAGCATAACACGGCTATCACGCAGGCGCATGCTGTCTCTATCCATGCGCCTCTCTTTCGCGTGAGATGCAACTCCTCGTGGTAAAATGCCGTGCCTATCTCATGCATGGAAAGGGTGGAGGTCAGGGCGGCAAGTGCCAACAGAAAATAAAAAAATATGGAAATGATGTATCCAAGACATGGGATGCCAGAGAATGCCTGTTGGAACACGTTGGGCAAGGTGATGAAAATGAGAGACGGCCCTGAATCGGGATTCACTCCGACAGAGAATGCTGCAGGAAATATCATCATACCTGCAAGTACCGCTATAACCACGTCTATAAGGGCTATCTGCACGGCAGACCCGCATAGGTCGGTCCTGCGACTGAAATATGATGCGTATGTGCATAGGCACGCCGTACCAAGACTAAGCGAGAAAAACGCTTGTCCAAGAGCATCCAGGAACACGTTGGATGTTATCTTCGTGAAGTCGGGCTTGAACAGAAACTGTATGCCATTGAAAGCTCCTGGCAGTGAGCACGAGGCTATCACGATTACAATAAGTAGTATGAAGAGCACCGGCATCATCAGTTTTGACGCCTTCTCTATTCCATGCCGTATCCCTCGCGCTACTATCACATGAGTTATTAAAACGAATGCCAACGCCCACAATACTGGCTTTATAGGATTTGCAGAGAAATCGGCAAAATAACTCATTATGAAATCCTTGTCGCCTTGCAACTGCCCACTCGCCGAGGCATAGAGATATTGCAGACACCACCCGGCTATCACGGAATAAAATCCCAATATCAACGTAGAGGTGATTATTCCAAGATAGCCCGTAATCACCCAAGGTGTGCAACCTGCTAACTTCCTATAAGCCCTTGCAGCGTTGGTGGCGGAATGTCTCCCCACTATAAACTCTGCCACCATACCAGGAATACCCAGAAACACCACACATGCGAGATAGATTAGGATGAAAGCAGCACCACCGTCCTGACCTGTCATATACGGAAAACGCCACACGTTGCCTAAACCCACGGCTGATCCCGCCGTGGCAAGCACTATGCCAAGGAGACTTCCAAAATTTGTTCTATCTGCTCTCCGCACTGACATTATCTATTTATGAAATTAAGAAATCCAAGCTGATACAGAAATATCAACATTATACATATCGGACAGATATACCTGATACAGAAGATATAGACATTAAAGAACTTGCCACGCAGAGTGTCATCGTTGGTAAACTCGTCGCGTACCATTTTGCGGGGAAGATACCAGCCCACAAGCAGACATGTGAAAAAGCCTACAATAGGAAGCATTATCTGACCCGTGAAAAAATCGAAGAAATCAAACATCGACCTGCCTAAAATAGTCAGAAAATCACATTTACCCAATGAAAGGGAACATAGCGTACCGATAACGGCACACGATATTGTTACTATAATAGCGGCTCTCTTACGACTTATGTGCAATTCCTCGTGGACAAAAGCCGTACTGACCTCATGGAGTGATATAAGAGATGTGAGGGCAGCCAACGAGAGCAATGCAAAGAAAGCAAGTGCCACGATATATCCCAAAATAGGCATATTTGCAAAAGCATGGTGGAATACGTTAGGCAGCGTGATAAACACCAATGAAGCCCCAGAATCAGGACTTATCCCCACCGAAAATGCGGCAGGGAATATCATGAGACCGGCAAGGATAGCCACCACAGTGTCGATGACACTGATGTGCACAGCTGACTTCATAAGGTTGATCCGCCTGTTGAAATATGAGGCGTATGTACAAATACAACCCATGGCTATGCTTAACGAATAAAATGCTTGCCCCAATGCTCCAAGAAACATATCACTGTTGATGTTGGAAAAATCTGGTTTGAAAAGAAAGGCGATGCCTTTCTCCGCACCAGGTAACAAACATGATGATACCACAATCACAAGTAGAAGAATGAAAAGCGTTGGCATGAACATCTTCGCAGCCTTCTCAATGCCTCCACGCACTCCACGAATTATGATGAAATGTGTAAGGACAAGAAAGAGGACAGCCCACAACACTGGCATTAGCGGATCTTTCTCAAATGCATCAAAATAACTTGCGAAAAAATCTGGTGTTCCATGCAGACTGTTAGTAAGCGAGGCAAACACATACTGGAAACACCAGCCGGACACCACCGCATAATAGCTCGTAATGAGAAAACCTGTAAGGACTCCTAAACAGCCTACTAGCATCCACCACCTGCTCTTAGACAGTTTATAATATGCCCTTGCCATATTGGAAGCTCCACGTCTGCCTATTATAAACTCACTCACCATACATGGAATGCCGAGCAGCAGAATGCAACAGACATAGATTATGATAAACGTGGCTCCTCCATTCTGACCCGTCATATATGGAAATCTCCATACGTTCCCCAAACCGACAGCCGAACCGGCGGTAGCAAGTATTATGCCAAGTTTACTTCCGAAATTTGCCCTCTCTGACTGAGCCATTGAGATTTTCTACTTTATTCAGTTGCAAAAATATAAAAAATATCCTACTTTTGCACCAAAAGCGTGGTTAAAGATTGGAAAAAACTCTATTTCGCAACAAAAACGCAAGAAAACAATGAAATATATTATCAAAGTGGCAAAAAGATACCCTTTATCCTGTCTCTGTGTAGTTGTTATATGGATCCTCTGTTTCTGTACACCACCGCACACCCCTCTCGACAACGTGAAGTTCATCGACAAGTGGACTCATATCACCATGTATGCCGGCACCGGAATTGTGATATGGTACGAGTACCTCAAAAAACACGACAGACTCAACAAGATAAAACTCTTCGTATGGGCATGGCTCGCTCCTATACTCATGAGCGGTGCTATAGAGATACTTCAGGAGTATTGCACAAATGGCAGAAGAAGCGGCGACTGGCTCGACTTCGCTGCCAATGCCTCCGGAGCAACTTTAGCTGCCTTTATCGGTATTCTTGTGGCAATGTATCGCACCAGACAATAAATGGATTCTTCCTTAGTGATGAATTGTTGAACCGCTTGTCACCAGTCACCTCTTCTCCGATAAATTCAGGCTTCTCGTATGGCTCGTCCTCGTAGCGCAATTCCACTTCCGCCATCACTAAACCGGCATTGCTCCCATAAAACTCATCTATCTCGAATACATGCGCCCCACTCCTTACCAAGTAGCGCGTCTTCTCTATCAGTTCTGGCATGCACAACTTCATCAGTTGACGTGCCTCCTCAAGGGAAATCTCTTTCTCAAACTCATAACGTGACAATCCCTTCTTATCACTCTTCCCCTTGATAGTGATAAAACCCTTATCATCGCGAATCCTCACACGCACAGTTGGACGCTTCCCATCACAGATGTAGCCCTGACATATATGGGATCTTGCAAACGCCACAGTCTTATACAACTTGCCTGCCTTGTGTACGAGAAACTTGCGCTCTATCTCGATGCCACTCATCTGCCATCAACTCAACATATTTGCTCCAATAAGTATCAATGCGAGAATCACCAATGCTACGATAATCCACATAACCACACGCTTTGCCTGCTGTTCTTGTTTCGCCTCGCGCTTAGCCTTGCGCATCTTACTTCTTTCACTCATATCTTTTCTTATTTATGGTTTATATATTTGTTCTGATTTTTATTAATGCTTAACCGCAATGTATTTTTAACTCTTAATTTCATCATTCACAGGAAACTCCATGAGATACGCCTTTATGAAACCGTCTATCTTGCCATTCATCACTGCCTCAACATCTGATGTCTGATAGCTCGTTCGGTGGTCTTTCACTCGACGGTCATCAAACACGTAACTCCTTATCTGACTGCCCCACTCTATCTTCTTCTTGCCAGCCTCAATCTTAGCCTGCGCCTCAAGGCGTTTCTTCATGGCACGGTCGTATAGCTGCGACTTCAACAAACGCATGGCATTGTTGCGGTTCTCCAACTGTTTGCGACTCTCCGTGTTCTCTATCAAAATCTCCTCCTCCTCACCGGTGTCAGGGTCAACATACTGGTAGCGAAGACGCACTCCAGTCTCTACCTTGTTGACATTCTGACCGCCAGCACCACCAGAACGGAACAAATCCCAACTGACTTTCGATGGGTCAACATACACCTCTATAGTATCATCTACCAACGGAGATACAAACACGCTGGCAAAACTTGTCATTCGCTTGCCCTGTGCATTGTATGGGGAAACACGAACAAGACGGTGCACTCCATTCTCGCTCTTTAGATATCCGTAGGCATACTCACCGCCCTCTATCTCCATAGTGACACTCTTGATACCTGCCTCCTCTCCGTTCTGAATATCACTTATCGTAACCTTATGACCTTTTGCCTCTGCCCAACGCATATACATACGCATAAGCATCGATGCCCAGTCCTGACTCTCCGTCCCTCCAGCTCCACTGTTGATCTTCAAAACACAGTCCATAGGATCTTCCTTCTGACGGAGCATATTCTTCAACTCAAGTTCCTCTATCGCCTTCAACGCCTTGACATAGTCGTTGTCAACCTCTTCCTCAGAAACCATCTCATCGTGGAAAAAGTCGTATGCAAGCTGCAACTCTTCAACACAGGTTCGTACATCCTTGTAGCCATCAAGCCACTTCTGGATATCCTTCACCTTCTTCATCTGCTCCTGAGCACGTTTCGGATCCTCCCAGAAGTCCGGTGCCTGAGTACGTAGCTGCTCCTCCTCAAACTCCACTTTCTTCTTGTCTATATCGAGATAACGGTGCAAGGCATCCGCACGCCGCACCACATCTTTCATTTGTTCACTCGTTATCATAGCCCTTTTTTATTTTTAATGCATGAAACTCTGAAAAGTAACCATGTATCACCATTACTCTTTATACATTTTATCAATCACATCCGCATAGTTCTCTGACAACACCCTGCGCCTTACCTTTAGTGTATTTGTAAGCTCCCCGTTCTGTATCGTGAAACTTTCCGGCAGCAAGGTGAAGCGTTTTATCTTCTCATAACTTGCCAACTGCTGCTGGAGAGTACTTATACGGTCCGACATCATGGAATATATCCTGGGACTCTCACACAAGCTCTTGCGGCTATAGAACAATATGCCATTGCCACGTGCGTACTCTTCCAAAAGCTGGTAGTCTGGCACGATAAGCGCAGAAACAAATTTCCTGTCATCTGCTATCACTGCTATCTGGTCGATGAACTTATCCACAAGCAGTCGCGACTCTATCATCTGGGGGGCGATATACTTTCCGTTGGATGTCTTGAAGAGGTCTTTTATCCTTTCTTTCAGAAACAACTCCCCATTGGAGAAATACCCGGCATCTCCCGTGTGGAAATAACCGTCATCATCGAAACTCTGCTTGTTGAGCTCATCTCTCTTGTAATACCCTTTCGTAATGGTAGGCCCCTTGAGCAATATCTCTTCATTATCGCCTATCTTCACATCAAGTCCACGTATTGGAAAACCAACAGACCCTACTGTGAACGGCTCGTTTTTATGGGTAAGAGACACCGTGGCAAGACTCTCCGTCAGTCCATAACCTGCTATCATGCATATCCCTATGGAGTGCACGAATATCTGTATATCCTGTGATATCGTCGCTCCCGCCGTAGGAAATATGTTGGGATGCTCCAATCCTATCTCCCTTCTTACAAAATCAAACAGTGTCCTGTCAACCAAGTTGTATTTCACGCGAAGCGACAATGGTGGACGCTTTCCATGACTGAGATAGTCGATGTTGTGCTTCCGGCCAATCTCCAATGCCTCACTAAACAAGTGCTTCCGAGACTCCCCTGCACGCTCTATCTTGTCCATGACACTCGAATAGAGCTTCTCCCAAAATCTTGGCACGGCACTCATACACGTAGGATGCGTGTCACGCATCGTCTGTTGTATCTCTTTCGGATCGGTGTTTATCACTATCTCCGAACCCTCACTGATACATAGCGTTATCCAACCTCGTTCAAGAATATGAGTGAATGGCAGAAAATCCACTATCCTGTCTTCTTCACTCACATGTACCACCTCGTCGTTCACATCCAAAGCGGCATGAAACTGACCGTAAGTAATCATCACTCCCTTACTGTCTCCCGTCGTTCCACTGGTGTAAAGGATATTGCACAAGTCATCTTCATTGGCATGCTCATACAACTCCTCTAACTCGTTTTGACATGTGCTTTCTGCTCCCTTTTTCAGAAACTCATCGAAAAAAATACTGTATGTGTCATCCGAGGACGTTTTGACCCTGTTGTCGTATATCACTATCTTCTCCAACGAGTGGCAATGCAGAAATATACGCCGTGCCTTGTCATACTGCTCCTGCTCTCCCACAAACAACAATCGCACCTGCGCATCGTCGATTATATGGTATATCTGCTGCTCGCTACTCGTCGCATAAAGCGGTATGCTTACTGCCCTCACACCGTAAATCCCAAAGTCGGTGTAAAGATATTGCACCGAATTCTGTGAGAATATCCCTACATTCTCCTGCTCCTTAACGCCCAAAGTGAGCAGCGCTTTGGACACTTCCCTCACTTTCTCGGAAAACTCAAACCACGAAACCGACTGCCATTTATCTCCACCGAAATCTTGATAAATAAGTGCGCGCCGGCTACCGTACTTCCTCGCCTGCTCATGAACAAGAACTGAAAGATGGCACTTCGTTTGCATGAGTTTTTCCTTTTCCTCCGCAAAGGTACATTAATTTGACGAGAAAAATTCTAACGAAGTTCTTTTTTTTCTTTCCATGACATAATCATAACGTTTTTTGCAACTCTTTTATGCTTATCGACAACAGAAAAAAACTAAAAACAGACTTTTATCGCGCTTTTTACGAAAAATGTGGAAATTTAAACTAATTTCTGTTTAAAAATATTTCTTTTTTTGATTTATGTCAAATCTTTTCACTATCTTTGCAAACGATAATTTAAAAGATTTTCAGATTACAATGCTACTTTAATTCTATCAAACTAAGACATTCAAAAACATGATGAAACGGCTCCGATGTGGTATCGGGGCTTTTTTAAAACCTGTAAATGTTATAAATCTCACTTTTTCGGATTTGAGGGCTTAAATTTACCAAAAGCACATTTTAAACTCCTCGCTTACGATATAAAGTGAGTTTTTCATTAACTTTGCAATAGCTTTATGCGAAACATTTAAATTTAAACTATATGGTAAACAGATTTATTTTGAACGAAGTGTCTTACTTCGGAGCTGGCGCCCGCAAGGAGTTGCCTGATGTTTTGAAACGACTTAACCTTAAAAAGGCATTGGTAGCCACTGACAAAGGTCTAATAAAAGTCGGCACAGCTAAAATGGTTACCGACGTCTTGGATGTTGCCGGTTTCCCTTACGAAATCTATAGTGAGATAAAACCAAACCCCACTGTTACCAACGTTCAACGGGGCGTGGAAACTTTCATGTCATCCGGCGCTGACTGCATAATCGCTATCGGTGGCGGATCTTCTATGGATACCGCAAAAGGTATCGGTATCGTGGTAAGAAACCCTGAGTTCTACGACGTGGTCTCTTTAGAGGGCTGCGCTCCAACAAAAAACAAGTCCATCCCTATCATCGCACTGCCTACGACAGCTGGTACAGGTGCGGAAGTAACCATCAACTATGTCATTATCGACGAGAAAAACCAGAAAAAAATGGTGTGTGTTGACCCTAACGACATACCGGCAGTGGCTATCGTTGACCCTGAACTGATGTATTCTCTCCCAAAGGGTCTCACAGCAGCTACCGGAATGGATGCCCTGACACATGCTATCGAGGGCTATATCACCAAAGGGGCATGGATAATGTCTGACATGTACGAGCTCCAGGCAATTAGGATGATTGCAAACCACCTCCCTACCGCCGTTGAACAACCAACAAACCCTGTTGGACGAGAGGGTATGGCATTGGCACAGTATATCGCAGCGCAAGCATTCTCTAACGTTGGACTGGGACTGGTCCACGGTATGGCTCACCCTATGGGCGCTCTGTTCGATATTCCACACGGTGTGGCTAACGCACTGCTCCTGCCGACTATAATGGAATTCAATATGCCATGCTGCATAGAGAAATTTGGCGTAATCGCCAAGACTATGGGGGTGGACATCAACGGTATGTCTCCTGAACAGGCTGCACAGGCTGCCTGCGATACCGTCAAAGCTCTCGCTATCCGGGTAGGAATACCACAACACCTCTCTGACCTCGGCATAAAGGAATGTGACATCCCCGCTCTGGCCGCTCAGGCTATCAACGATGTTTGCACACCTGGCAACCCACGTGACGTTACTGAACAGGAAATCGTAGATCTTTATAAGAAAGTTCTGTAAAAAGCTCAATTCCCTAAATCTCTTAGGGGACTTACAGGGCGACGGAAGTCATGATAAGACGGTATAAGTGGAAACTTGTTTATCCACTTGACCTATAATGTTATATAATAAGATGTGAATTATGATTACGTATATATTAAGGTAATCATAATTCTTTTTGTATCTCCTGATATTACAAGTGAGGATGATGCCATAACAAGTTTCAGCGAAATCACCGTTACTATCGAGGGTACAGACGATGTCAATATCGATTCTGACAAATTGTCTAATATCACTCTCAATTCACCTGCTATAACCGGACTCGGAAGAATCTCTGTATCTGCCAATAATCCAACTACAGACAATGGCAACACTATTTACACTTTGACCCTTAGCTCACAATTACAGGAGAAGGTACTGTTTATTACACTCTCCCAGACAGCCTCTTTACAATGGGCGATGCCGTAGGCAATACAATTACAGGTACTGTTTATCTTAAAGAAGAAGAATTATCAGAAGAATCATACACATGGGTATTCGAGCCTGCTGATGGCACTGAAGTTAAAGATAGCCTAAGTCAAATAACGATTACATTTAAATATGATGAGGATGTTTATGCTGGTTCAGAGGTCTATTTCGTTAATGTGGACAACCGTGCTGTAAGAGTTTATGATGCGGATGGCAAACAAGTAGATGTTACTGTTGATATAGAATACGATGATACCGACAATAATGTCGGTGAGATTTATTTTAATCCGGCACTTGAAGCTACTCCACGCAATGGTGTATTTATCCTCAACGAAAAGAAAGTTTTAGTTAAATAATCTTTTGTGTTAAATTGTTATGGGGAGGAGTAGCCCGAAGGCTGCTCCTCTTTTTATTTAAATCCTCACCACAGATACTTGTAGTGCCATTTTTTTGTATGAATTTAATATCTTGATGACCTCGACACTCTTTTCTCGAATTTGGAAGTCTATTTCAAACGCAAGTTGATACCTCGAAAGAATGTCAACGAAGAAGCCCTCTCAATCATAATCTTCGACGAGGTACAGTTTTGCCCCCGCGCCCGTGCCGCCATAAAATATTTGGTTGCCGACCGCCGTTTTGACTATATCGAGACTGGCTCTCTTATATCCATTAAGATGAATGTGAAAAACATTATGCTTCCCAGTGAAGAACATGCATTAGAGATGAGCCCGATGGATTTCGAGGAGTTTCTGTGGGCTATGGACGACGAGATGATGATGCCATTCATACAAAAACATTTTACAAAGCGGATGCCGATGGGAACATTACACCGCAAGGCAATGGACTATTTCCGCAAATACCTCATCGTTGGAGGCATGCCGCAGGCAGTGGCAAAATTCGTGGCAACAGCGGACTTTAAGAAAGTTGACGAGGTGAAACGTGACATCTTGGCATTATATAGAAACGACATAATGAAATATGCCGAAAGGCAGGAGATGAAAGTAACTGCCATCTTTGACGAGATACCAGGACAGTTGCAAAAACATGAAAAGAAATTCAAATTGAACGCATTGAACGACAAAGCAAGGATGCGCAACTACTCAGAGGCGTTTTTCTGGTTGACTAATGCCAAAATCATCAATTGCTGCTACAATTCCACTGTACCCTCTATCGGCCTGATACTCAACGAGCAACGCACCACCATGAAATGCTATATGGGCGATACAGGGCTGCTGATCAGTCATGCTTTTGACGAAACTGATATCGTGAGTGAGGACCTTTATAAAAAACTGATGTTCGACAAATTGGAGGTCAACGAGGGTATGTTGGTGGAAAACATAGTGGCACAAATGCTGCATGCTTCAGGACATAAACTATACTTCTATAGTAACAGTTCAAAGACTTCCCGCGAAGACCGCATGGAGATAGACTTCCTTATTGCAAAGGCGAAAACGACAAGCCGTCATAACATATCACCCATTGAGGTGAAGTCAGGGAAAAATTATACTCTATCTTCCTTGAAAAAGTGCATCGCCAAATACAGCAACCAACTGGCAACACCATACCTGCTCCATAATGGAGAACTAAAGGAAGAAAATGGCATCTTATTTTTGCCCTTGTATATGACTCCTCTGTTGTAGAAATGCAAATTAAAAGTCTTTTTTTTTGTAATTCTCTCAACTTGCATTATTTTTGCAAAGTAATTTTACAGAAAAGAAATCAAATCAAAATATATGGATACTTCAAAGAATGTGTTCGCAGCAAAATTATTGGCGATAAAAGCTATTAAGCTGCAGCCAAACGAACCCTTCACCTGGGCATCAGGCTGGAAATCTCCATTCTATTGCGACAACCGCAAGGCTCTCTCCTACCCCGAATTGCGTAACTACGTAAAGACAGAACTTGTTCATAACGTGCTGAAACACTTCCCCGAGACTGAAGTTGTCGCTGGTGTGGCAACTGGCGCTATCGCACAAGGTGCTCTCGTTGCAGATGAACTGAACTTGCCATTCGTGTATGTACGCAGCAAGGCAAAAGACCATGGCATGGGAAACCTGATAGAAGGCGTGTTCCCTCTGTACAGTAAGGTCGTGGTGATAGAAGACCTCATAAGCACCGGCGGCAGCAGTCTCAAAGCTGTAGAGGCAATACGACAGGCCGGCGGCACAGTGGTCGGCATGGTAGCCTCATACACCTATGGCTTCCCTGTGGCACAGAAAGCTTTTGAGGATGCCAAGGTAACACTCGTTACGCTGACCGACTATGAGCATGTGGTGGAGCAGGCTGTGGAGACAGGCTACATTGCGAAAGAAGACATTGATTTGCTACACGAATGGAGAAAAGACCCGGCAAACTGGAAGAAATAATTAAAAATTCAAATAAATCCACCATGAGCAAATACGAAAGCAGCATAAAGCAAATCCCATATCCGCAGCACACCGTCTATGACCAGCTGAGCAACCTCGACAACATAGAAAAAGTGAAAAACCATATTCCTCTCGACAAGCTCAGTGAGATAAAGGACTTGCGTTTCGACCGTGACAGCGTCTCTATCAGCATGCCTACTATAGGCTCTATAACTTTGCGTATCATAGAAAGGGATGAACCCAAATGTATCAAATTCCAGACAGAGGACTCGCCGATACCGCTCACTCTCTGGATACAACTCCTGCCCCTCACCGACTCCTCATGCAAAATGAAACTTACCTTGCAAGCAAACATACCGATATTTCTGAGACCTATGATCGGCAACCGCCTCGGTGAAATGATAGAGCAAGTGGCAGATGCTTTGGCGAACATCCCTTACGATATGCAATAAATCTGCTATACATTATTATATATATAACAATAAATCAAATATTACTGACCGATGGCAGCGAAACTTTGGGAAAAAAACTATGGTATCAACGAGAAAATAGAACGTTTTACCATAGGCAGAGACCGTGAGCTGGATTTGTATCTCGCCAAATATGACGTGCTCGGCTCAATAGCGCACATCACCATGCTGGAGTCTATCGGTCTTTTGGAAAAAAACGAACTGACCGTATTGCTCGCAGAACTGAAAAACATCTATGCAATATGCGAACAGGGCAAATTCGTCATCGAGGATGGCATCGAGGACGTTCATTCACAAGTGGAACTGCTGCTTACACGTAAGTTGGGAGACATCGGAAAGAAAATACACAGCGGCAGGTCCCGCAACGACCAGGTATTGGTTGACCTGAAACTGTTCACCCGGCATGAGATATGGGAAATCACAGAACTCACCAAAGTTCTTTTCGATGAACTGATAGACAAGAGCGAGACATACAAGGATGTGTTGATGCCTGGCTACACTCACCTCCAAGTGGCGATGCCGAGCTCTTTCGGACTGTGGTTCGGAGCGTATGCTGAAAGCCTTGCCGATGATATGCTGTTCCTGCAGGCGGCTTGGCGCATGACAAACAGAAACCCCTTAGGAAGTGCCGCCGGCTACGGATCTTCTTTCCCTCTTAACCGCACAATGACCACTGAACTGCTTGGATTTGACTCTATGGACTACAACGTGGTGTATGCCCAGATGGGACGAGGGAAAATGGAGAGAAACGTGGCTTTCGCAATGGCGACAATAGCAGGCTCACTGGCAAAATTGGCCTTCGACGCCTGCCTGTTCAACAGTCAGAATTTCTCTTTCGTCAAACTCCCCAAAGAATGTACCACCGGCAGCAGCATCATGCCTCATAAGAAAAATCCTGATGTATTCGAACTGATAAGGGCAAAATCAAACAAAATACAGTCATTGCCACAACAGGTAATGATGATAATGAACAACCTGCCCTGCGGCTATTTCCGTGACCTCCAGATCATCAAGGAGGTGTTCCTGCCTGCCTTCGGAGAACTGAAAGACTGCCTGCAAATGACTGCTTACATAATCAATAAAATGGAGGTGAACAAAAACATCCTCGACAACCCAATGTACGACCTCATGTTCTCTGTCGAAGAGGTCAACCGCCTGACAGCCAACGGAATGCCCTTCCGAAACGCTTACAAAAAAGTAGGCCTCGACATCGAAAATGGCAGGTTCGTGCCCGTAAAAAGCCTCCACCACACCCACGAGGGATCGGCAGGCAACCTATGCAACGACAAGATAAAAGCCCTTATGCAACAGTGCCTCGCGGGATTCAGTTTCGCAAAAGTCGAGGAAGCTGAACGTAACCTGTTGAAATAAATCGACATGACATTCAATAAATACAAAATGATGAGACGTCTCTCTTTCTGCTTGTTTGCCTTGCTGCTGTCGTTTACGTCTTGTGGAGACGCAGAATATGAGTATAGCGGCTTCTCTTGTTATTTTATCTTCGACAACACGGCAAGCCGCAGCGCACTCTTAGCCACCGCAATGAACCAATTGTCACCGGGTATATTCTGCCATATCACAGTCTCAGGCAACTATTTCAACTTCGAGACTAATGCAAGCAACCAGACTGAGACAGTGGCAAAAAATGCCATCGACCAAAACCGCACCATAGAATTGGGTATCTACAACAATACCGGTATCATCGTCGGCTTCGGAAACCTCAACAACCCGGCAACATTCTATGCCTACGATTCCCAATGCCCCAACTGCTACAAGTCAACTTTCCTTCCACGATACTCTCTCTCTATGGACAGCAGCGGAAAAGCAAAATGCAGCAAGTGCCAAAGAGTGTATGACATGAACAACGATGGCATAGTCGCAAGTGGCGAGGCAGGCGACAAAATGATACGCTATAGGGCAAGCACAACAGGCTCTTTTGGGGTACTTTCTGTCGTAAATGGACAATAACGTAAAATGATAATATTAAATTGTATAAATATATTTGATTTTTCGAAAAATAAATAATATCTTTGCAAAGAATTGGCGTGATGATTGCTCAATTTGTAAAATTTAACCATGAAAAATGAGCTGTTATAATGCCAAATTATCAACGGATACAGAGCGCTGTGTCCCTTATTAACTTAAAAATGCCGCAATGGTGGAATTGGTAGACACGAGGGACTTAAAATCCCTTGGCCAGTAATGGCTGTGTGGGTTCGAGTCCCACTCGCGGTACTAAAAACATTCAAAACATCCTTAATTATGAAAAAGAATCTATTTTTAATCTTGTCCGCAATGGCAGTGATCTTTCTGTCATCTTGCTCCTCAAAATTGGGTGAGCTGTCTGCTGACAATTTCAATGTCACCCCTAATCCATTAGAGTC
>JAJPZD010000141.1 GCA_021204605.1 Prevotella sp. | reverse complement strand
TTTTAAAATTCCGTACATTTATGCCCGAATCTTATTTTTTTTATTTATTTTTGCAACCTAATTGATAAAGCATATAATTTGATAGAAAGACATATCGTACTCGAAGACATCGACCCCGTAATATTTTATGGCGTTAACAATGCTCATTTCCAAATGCTCAAAGCATTATATCCCAAAATGAGGATAGTGGCGCGAGGAAATGTTATTAGAGTGCTTGGTGATGAAGAACAGACAGCGGCTTTCGAGGAGACAATAGAGAAAATCCGTCTGCATGTTTTGAAATACAACTCCATAAATGATGAGGACATCATCGACATCACCAAGGGGCGAACAACAAAGGATGACGCATCCAAAGATGCTGTGGTTTACAGTATTTCAGGACATCCTATAAAAAGCAGAAGTGAAAACCAGCAGAAGCTCATCGATGCCTACGAGAAGGATGACATGATTTTCGTAACCGGGCCTGCCGGTACAGGGAAAACTTACCTAAGTATCGCTCTCGCCGTGAAAGCCCTGAAAGAGAAGTCGGCTAAAAAAATAATTTTAAGCCGCCCTGCAGTTGAGGCCGGCGAAAAGCTTGGTTTCCTGCCCGGTGACATGAAAGAGAAGATAGACCCTTATCTGCAACCGCTTTATGATGCTCTTGAGGACATGATTCCTGCCGTGAAGCTGCAGGACCTAATGGAGAAAAACGTGATACAGATTGCTCCATTGGCATTTATGAGGGGCAGGACGTTGAACGATGCAGTAGTAATCCTCGATGAGGCGCAGAACACCACGCCGGCGCAAATCAGGATGTTCCTCACACGTATGGGCTGGAACACCAAGATGATTATAACCGGAGACATGACGCAGATAGACCTGCCTGGCTCACAGACCTCTGGTTTGGTGCAGTCGCTGAGGATATTGAAAGATGTGAGGGGTATAAGTTTCGTGGAGCTTAACAAGAAAGATATTGTTCGCCATAAATTAGTAACAAGAATTGTTGACGCTTACGAAAAATATGAGAAATTCGAGAAAGAGGTGAAAGGACAATCAAGATAGTTTAAATCAAATATAAAGTAAATATGAAAGCATTGACAAGAACAGACTTCCATTTCAATGGACAGAAAGATGTTTACCATGGTAAGGTGCGTGACGTTTACAACATCAACGACGACATTATCGTAATGGTGGCAACCGACAGGATTTCCGCTTTCGACGTCATTCTCCCCAAAGGAATACCTTTCAAAGGACAAGTTCTTAACCAGATAGCAGCAAAGTTTCTCGACCAGACCACAGACATTTGCCCGAACTGGAAATTAGCGACACCCGACCCGATGGTTACTGTTGGTCTTAAATGTGAGGGGTTCAGAGTGGAGATGATTATCCGCTCTATACTCACTGGCTCCGCTTGGAGAGAATACAAGAAAGGTTGCAGGGAACTGTGCGGCGTGAAACTGCCTGACGGCATGAGGGAAAACGAACGTTTCCCTGAACCTATAATCACCCCGACGACGAAAGCCGACGAGGGACACGACCTGAACATATCCAAAGAGGAGATTATAGCACAGGGATTGGTAAGCAAGGAGGACTATGAGATAATAGAGGACTATACCCGCAGGATTTTCGCACGCGGACAGGAGATAGCCGCCCAGCACGGCCTTATCCTCGTGGACACGAAATACGAGTTCGGCAAACGCGACGGTAAGGTATATCTCATAGACGAGATACACACCCCCGACTCCAGCCGTTATTTCTATGCCGACGGCTATGAGGAGAAATTTGCCAAGGGTGAGCCTCAACGTCAGTTGTCCAAGGAGTTCGTCCGCCAGTGGCTCCTAGAGCATAATTTCATGAACGAGCCGGGACAGGTAATGCCAGAGATAACAGATGAATACGCTGACAGCGTAAGCGAGCGTTACATTGAACTCTTTGAGAACATCACGGGCGATAGGTTCGACAAGGCTTCAGATAGTGATGACTTGGCGGCAAGGATTGAGAAGAACGTCTCTATGTGGCTAAGCCTGCATAAATGAAAGCAATTAAAGATATGTAATTATTATATGTAGAACCTCTACCATGCCATACTCCCAAGAAAAAATCATGCCTTACGGCAACTTGCAGGAAAAGAGCAGACAAGTGGAGAAGATGTTCAACGGCATTGCTCATTCTTACGACATGCTTAACCACCGCCTGTCATTCGGTATTGACCATTCATGGAGACGGAAAGCGATAGCATGGCTCATACCTTTCAAACCTCAGACGGTGCTTGATGTGGCTACTGGAACAGGGGATTTCGCACTGCTCGTCTCTGATATACTGAAACCCAAAAAGGTTGTTGGTATTGACATCTCTGACGAGATGATGCGCATTGGCAGGGAAAAGGTCAGGAATGTGGGAAAAGACAACGTTATTTCCTTTGAGAGAGGGGATTGCGGGAAACTGGAATTTCCAGACAATACGTTTGATGCAGTAACCGCCGCCTTCGGAATAAGAAATTTCCAAGACCTCGACACAGCTCTTAAGGAAATGTGCCGTGTGTTGAAACAAAACGGTCATGCGAGTATATTGGAATTGAGTTGCCCGACAGCATTCCCGATGAGGCAACTATTCTGGTTATATTCCCATACGGCGCTTCAGATATATGGTACAATACTGTCAAAAGACAAAAAGGCATACTCATACCTGACTGACACAATAGAGGCCTTTCCTAAAGGTGAAGTCGTAGTTGAGGCATTGAAAAGAGCCGGTTTCTCGGAAGTTGGATTTAAACCTCTGACATTCGGAACTTGTATATTCTATTACGCAACTAAATAAATTTTTTCATTATGGACAAATATGGGTTGATAGGTTTTCCTCTTGGACATTCCTTTTCTAAAAATTACTTCAACGAGAAGTTTAAAAACGAGAGCATTGATGCAGAATATATAAATTTTGAGATTTCAAGTATAGAACTTCTTCCGGAGGTCCTTGCCTCTAATCCTGAGTTGAAAGGACTCAATGTGACGATACCATATAAGGAGAAAGTAATCAGTTATTTGGATGTAGTAAGCCCAGAGGCAAGGGCAATCGGTGCGGTGAACGTGATACGGGTGGAGCACAAGAGAAATGAGATAAAACTGAAAGGCTACAACAGTGACGTAATAGGTTTTACAAAAAGCATCCAACCGATGCTTGAGAGGTTTCACAAGAAAGCTCTTGTTCTCGGTACAGGAGGAGCATCGAAAGCCGTGTCATACGGACTGAGATCTCTCGGTTTGGAGACTGTATCCGTAAGCCGTTTCGAGCGTCCCGGTACTATCCAATATGAAAGAATAACACCGGATGTGGTAAAAGAATATAATGTCATAGTGAATTGCACGCCTGTCGGCATGTATCCCAATATCGATGAATGTCCGAAATTGCCTTACGATGCGATTGACAACAAGAACATTCTCTATGATGTAATCTACAACCCAGACAAGACTCTTTTCATGAAGAAAGGCCTGGAGCATGGGGCAACAGTGAAAAACGGTCTTGAAATGCTCTTGTTGCAGGCATTCGCCAACTGGAAGATATGGAGTAACAAGGAATAACACTGATATGCAAAGTAACAACCGTTACATGTTGCGTGGCGTGTCTGCCGCTAAGGAGGATGTGCACAACGCAATAAAAAACATAGATAAGGGGATATTTCCACAGGCTTTCTGTAAGATAATACCCGACATTCTCGGCGGAGACCCGGAATATTGCAATATCATGCATGCCGATGGAGCCGGCACGAAATCTTCGTTGGCTTATATGTATTGGAAAGAGACGGGTGATCTGAACGTATGGAAAGGAATCGCACAGGATGCCATAGTGATGAATACCGATGATCTCCTTTGCGTGGGGGCTGTCGATAATATTCTTGTGTCGAGTACAATAGGACGCAACAAGTTGCTTATTCCAGGAGAGGTGATTTCTGCCATAATCAACGGCACTGACGAAATTCTTGCCTCTATGCGTGATATGGGTATTGGTATCTATGCCACTGGCGGGGAGACTGCTGATGTTGGTGACCTTGTGAGGACAATCATCGTGGACTCTACTGTAACGTGCCGCATGAGACGCTCTGACGTTATCGATAATGCCAACATAAGTCCTGGTGATGTAATCGTAGGGCTTGCCTCCTTCGGTCAGGCTACATACGAAAACTGTTACAACGGTGGTATGGGAAGTAACGGACTGACCAGCGCGCGCCATGATGTATTCTCAAAATACCTTGCGGGGAAATATCCCGAAAGTTATGACCATGCCGTACCGGAACAACTCGTGTATAGCGGTGGTTATCGCCTTGATGACAATGTTGAGGACACGCCTGTTGACGCAGGAAAATTGGTCCTCTCCCCTACCCGCACATACGCACCTTTAATAAAGAAGATACTCGATGGGCTGCGCCCGAAAATTCACGGTATGGTACATTGCACGGGAGGAGCGCAGACGAAAGTGCTGCACTTCGTGGGCGAAGACTGCCGTGTGATAAAAGACAATATGTTCCCTATCCCTCCATTGTTCAGGATAATAAAAGAGCAAAGTGATACCGACTGGCAGGAAATGTACAAGGTATTCAACATGGG
>JAJPZD010000194.1 GCA_021204605.1 Prevotella sp. | reverse complement strand
GAAATCATATAGCAATCATCCTGCAACGTGTCAGCCCAATATTCCATCAGTTTTTGATATACATCGTAGGCATCGGCAAGTCCGCCGTGCCCAAGCATAATGTCAAGCAACATCTGTGACCACTCCTCGATAAGTTGCTTAGGACGGCTGCCCTTATCCAATTTCAACATCTGTTCACGTGCATAGTCGCACCAACTGCCTATTGAAACATCAAAATCATTCAGTTGTGCCTTGAAACTATCATCCTCGCTAATCGCTGCTGCAACATCATCTTTTTCAACAGCAAGTTCATAATACCCAGACCTATTTGCAATCGGCGTGAACAATGTCTGTTTCAACGTGTTACAGGCAGTGAAATATCTCTCCATATTGTCTATGTCGTGTTGCGGCAGTCCACCATGCAAATGGGCGTCAATATCCTGTATTATTTCATTATCCTCTTGCTGGATATAGCGGGGAATGTTAAGGTTATAGTCGTTTTCCTCTATTTCTGTCATTGGCACAAAACGGGCATAATGTGCTACGTCTTGCCTTGCGTTCCACGTATCCACAATGCGCTTTATATCCTGCTCCCTCAAACGGTTTTTAGCTCCGTCTTTCAAGAACCCGTCCTTAGCGTCGATAAAGAAGATACCTTTCCGCCCGGCAGCTCCTTTCTTGTTGAGAATGATGATACTCGCGGGAATGCCGGTGCCGAAGAAGATATTTGCAGGCATCCCGATAATGCCCTCAATATAGCCTTTCTTCACAATGTCCTTGCGGATGTTGTATTCCGCATTGCCACGAAACAGCACGCCATGCGGCAAAATGCACGCTCCACGCCCTGTCCCTGGTTTCATAGAACTGATTAAATGCAGCAGGAAGGCATAATCACCGCATTTCTCTGGAGGACAGAGGTTTTCTGACCAACGTCCATATATATCGTATCTCCCTTTATCACCCATCCATGATTTTTGTGAGAATGGCGGATTGGCCACGCACACGTCAAAGGTCTTCAGATTGCCACTAACTGTAAATTCTGGTGATAGCAGCGTGTCGCCTTGCTCTATATATGCCACTTCAACACCATGCAGCAGCATATTCAGTATTGCTAATGATGCCGTGGCATTGTCCTTTTCCTGCCCATATAGCGTGGCTCCGTTTTGTGTCTCTCCTCTTGCACGCAACAGCAGAGAACCTGAGCCGCAAGTGGGGTCATATATAGTGGTGCTGCGTCTTTCAAACTCACTCAAATTGAGAACTTTTGCCATTATGCGGCTCACTTCCGCCGGAGTATAAAACTGCCCCTTGCTTTTACCGCTTTCCGCAGCGAAATTCTTCATCAGATACTCGTATGCGTCTCCGAGAATATCATCATCGGCTGAGCGGTTTTTAGAGAAGTCGAGATTGCTGTCATCAAAAACGGCAATCAAACGTGAAAGCGTCCTTGCCATCTCCGCCGGTTTCCCCAATTTTGTAGGATCATTGAAGTTTGGCAAAGTCAGTTTACCCAACAAATCTAAATTTTCCGAACGGATAGCCTCTAACTTCTTGTTTATGCTCTCACCGATATCTGCACTGCCTTGCAACGCTACAAAGTCGGAAAACAGGCAACCATCGGGGATGATGAAAAGCGAATCTGTATCTTCTTTCTTGTCGCTAAGATATTTTACGAAAAGCATCATCAGCACATAGTCTTTATACTGACTGGCATCCATAGAGCCACGCAATTCGTCGCATGCGCTCCATAGTGTACTGTATATCTGTGATTTCTTGATTGCCATAATGATGTCCTAATTATTATGATAGTTGTTCGCTGCTATGCGATGTATCGCATATATTTGTTCTTCTGTGGAAGCATCGCCCACTATTGTTCTCAACCCATTAATACAACTCCGTCCGTCTCTTGTCCTTAGGTCTCTCCAGTTGTCGTATGCATTATAGATGATATAATGGTCAATCTCCCTTATCAAGCCGATTGTTTCCGTCTCATCCTCGATATCGGTCCAATCCTTGCGGTTGTTCCAAAGAGCCTTGGCAATGTCTGTCTCAATCCCTTCAGGATATTTCCACTTTCCTGCTTTCATATCCTTGAGCAGTTCTATCAGCCTCTTGATGTCGTTGGCGGTGTCAGTCGCATTTTTGTTTATAGAATCGATAATTGCCTGTAAACGCTTGGCAAACGACTCGCTTTGGGCTTTGTCCTTTACGTTCCAGTCGTTTATCACAGCTCGTGCCTTGGCAACAATCTTCTCCGCAGCCGCCTTCTCGCTCCTTGCCTCATCTACCGCTTTCTTTGCCGCTTCATCGGTGTTGCTTGTAGAGCTCAACAAATCGAGAAAAGAGAAGTCGGCAGTGGCTGGTATCAAATTCTCGGCATCCTCTGCACGGATAAAACGGTCGAGCAACTCTCTCATCTTCGGGTCAAGGGCCTTGACATCAAAATCATCACCCGACGCTTGTTTCACTCGGTTGCGCAAGGATATAGCCTCACTGACTCGCTTGTGTATCTTATATGCTTCTTTCTCTGAATAACCGGCACGCAAAATATAGTCTGCTATATTGGCGTATGCTGATCCTAATTTCTCGGCTATCTTGTAGAACGCCTCTCGCTGCATTTTGGCTTCTTCCAACTTAGCCTTGCGCTCCTCTTCATCCAAATCTGTCGGAGGAAACGGTGTGTAATATTTCACAATAGCATCTGCACCCTTCACTTCCTTGCTCTCCCACATGCTTCTTATGGAATCGTAGGCATCAAGTGCTGCATTCAACCGTTTCTTGTTCTTACTGATGGCATCTTCGAGCAATCCTTCTATATCCGTTTCTTCATAACCTCCCAATCCGCCTTCTGGATCATTAAACTGCGTTATGGCATTTTTTATATTGTTGAACAGGATTTTGAAATCCACTATCAAACCGAACTCTTTATGTGAGAATATCGTGGCACTGTTGGGGGCATCCTTGTCTGCTTTCAGGTCTGTACCCAAACGGTTGACACGACAAATTGCCTGAAACAGATTATGGTCGCGCATGTCCTTGTCAATATACAGGTATGTCGCACCCGGTGCGTCAAAGCCGGTAAGCAATTTGTCAACTACTATAAGGAGTTTCATCTGTGACGGGGCTTTGATAAACAGATCCTTTGCCCATGCTTCATATTGACTGGCATTGCTCACCCCGGCATCCTTGTAGGTCTGCTTCGCCATCTCGTTCTTGAACTCATTCTCGTTTTCTGTCGCATCATCGCCATCGTCCTGTTTGCGGAGGTCATAATCTGAAGGATTATAACTCGTTACTACGGCACACTTGCCACGTAGATAGGTGTTGGTGGATGTGGCGCAGAAAAATCTGTAATAACGATAGGCTGAAAAGATGTTCCCTGCTACCAACATGGCATTGCTCCAATCTTGATTCAATGGATATTGCGACATATCATCAAGTATGGAATAACCTATCCTTTCAATGCGCTCCCTGCTTGAATAGACGTTTTCCAATGTTGCCCAACGGTCGATCATCCTCTGCTGGGCGTCTTTTTTAACTCCTTTCAAGAGTTCGTCCTTCTTCTCTTCTAATTTCTTATCATTGCTTATCTGCTGCTCCACATTGCGTGCCTCATACTGCAAATCGAGGATTACCTTGTCCTCAATCGCTTCCTTGTGCAGATATGTATGTATGAAAGGACCGAACTTTACCTGCGTCTCGTTCTTCACTTTATTATATTGTAGATAACCGCCTTTCTGCTTCTGGTCGTGCAAAAGGGGCGTGCCGGTGAAACCTATGAACATCACATCATCACCCATAATGGCGCGCATCGCCTTGTGAAGCCTGCCACCCTGCGTGCGGTGACACTCGTCAACGAATACAAACTTGTTCGCTCCCTTTGCCTTGAAATCTCCATTATATTTGGTGTTCACTATTTCCATCAACTCCTTGAGGTATGCCTCCAATGGTATCGGGGCATCATCATCGCCTATCACTTCCTTGCCTGTCTCCACGTCTATATGTCTGCCGAACTTGTGTATCAGCGAACAGACAAGCCATTGCTCCCCTCTTTGCAATGTGTCAAGCAAATCATCTGATGTCCTCGCCTGATGGATTGTTTCTGATGCATTGAGGAACGTGTTCCTAATCTGCATGTCAAGTTCGGTACGGTCGGTGATTACCAATACTCGCGGATTTTCAAAACTACGGTGTATGTATCTGGCAAGCCATACCATAGTGAGACTCTTTCCTGAGCCCTGACTGTGCCAAATCACTCCACTCGCTTTCTCCTTCAGACGTGGCATGGCTGCTTTCAACGCATAATACTGATGTGGGCGCATCACCTTCTTTGTCCCTCCATCGTTGATCACTCCGTAACGGAATAACTCAAAAAAGGTCTGTTTGTCGAAAAACAGGCGGAAGGAATCCATGTCGCTCAACTTTTCTCCTACCTTGTGACTGTCGGTCTTCCATGAACACCAGAATTTCTCCGGCGTGTGTATCGTGGCGTACTTAAAACCGTTCTTGTCGCTTGCAGCAACCGTAAACTGCACCGTAGTGAAAAACGATGGTATCAATGCCGACTCGTTGGATAGGTTCTGCTTTATGCCCTCTTCCAACGTTACCGTACTGCGCTTCAACTCGATTACTGCCAACGCAATGCCATTGACATAAACCACCAAGTCGGGACGACTGTTGCTGCCTGTCAGTCCGTCTGTGTAACTCACTTCCTCTGCTATGGCAAAATGGTTTGCCAATGGATTGTCAAAGTCAAAAAGATAAACGTTCTCATGGGGACTGTCGGCATCGGGCTTGACTTGATAATAGTAAATCAGTCGCTCGTATAAGTCGTTGTTTACTCTTAGCAACGTTCCTTTCCTATAGTCTGTAAGTTCCGCTTCCTTTTTAACTTGCCTGATGGCTTCTTGTATCTGGCTTTGCGTATAATGTGTACCCTCCCTTGAAAGAAACTTACGAAGCTCATCCTCAATTATCGGGGTGTTCTTCTGTCCGTTTTCAAGACAATTCTCGTCCTTGCCATATTGCAACTTACCCAAATAACCATAATGCAACTCTTTTGTGAAAAGCTGCACAACCTTATCCTGGTATTCACGCTCAAGTCGTGAATGGTAGTCGCTCATGGCCTATTATGATTATATGGTTATAGGAAACTCGTCCAATTGCTTTTTATGCCTCTCCCAACCCGGCAGGTAGGTGTCCAACAATCTATAGAACCTGTCAGTATGGGTGCGCTCTATAAGATGTGTTACCTCGTGTGCCACTATGTATTCTATACATTCCAATGGCTTCTTTGCCAATTCGAGATTGAACAGTATCATCTGCTTTGACTTGTTGCAGCTTCCCCAGCATTGCTTCATTGCCTGTACGTCGTATTTCGGCATTGGCGTGCCGAGACGTTTCACCCAGCGCTCTACAAGGGGTGGAAGCATTGCCCTCAACTGCTCGCGATACCATTGTTTCAATGCTTTCTCTGCCTGTATCTGTTTGCCGCACCTTACCAGAATATAGTCGCCTTGTATGCTTACCTTTGCCATCGTGGGGTTGCACGTCTCAACACGTAAACGGTAGAGCTCTCCCTTGAAATAGTGTGCCTCGCCGCTTACATATTCACGTGGCGACTGGATATTGTTTGATGTGGCTGTCTCTATCTTCTCTGACAGCCATACCCATTTGCTAAGTATGAACATACGGAGCTGGTCATCGGATGTCTCCTGAGGAACACTTACGTGTATACGCCCATCCGGAGGATATACCGACAAATGGATGTGCTTTATTGACTTGTGCTCTACCTCTATCTCTATACCGTTGATAGTCATTACCTTTCTCTCGTATTCCTTAAATACAACAGAGCCTATATACTTTGCAAAATAATAAGAGATTTCAAAAACATAAACGCCCCATTGGGTGCAGTTCATGGGGCGTGCGGACGTAATAAATTCGGACAGAATAAATTATATACGGTGTGAGAACGAGGGAGTAATCGGCCTACACTTTGCAATAAGTGTCCGTACACGAGGCAAAACGAGTGTGAACGAGTGTGAAAAAAAACATTGAAAAGCGAAAGTGTCTGAGACGATGAAACAGTGATATAACGAAAAAGTGTTTCAAATGAAACACTTTTGAAACACTAAAAAAGTACTTTATTCTTACAAAATATATGTTAAATTAGTGTTAAAATCACCATTACAGATAGTTGTGGTGCAGGTTAGCAAATTTGGCAACGAAAATCAGTGAAACAGTGAAACAGTGAAACACTAGTTTTCATAATCGGCCTCAAGAAACACTATCTTAGCAGCAAAGATAATTAAAACTTTTGATAATCCAATGATTTAGGCAAATTTTTTGTGGAGACATTTATGATTAATTCAGTTTAGTTTCGCAAGTTGCTAAGAAGCAAAGTCCCCTCTAACTCCCCCATTAGGGGAGAACCGCCTGGCGGGTGGCAAGAGGGTGTAATCATTCGCCCTTGAGGGGCGAGCGGACAGAATAAATTCTGTCCCTACACGTGGCTGGGGATTCGCTTACATTTATCAATTACTCAAGTTTCGCAAGTTAAAAAATTGAAAGAAAAGGCACGGAGATTTCTGTAAGTCGCCGAAAATGTGATGTGTAGGCCGATTACATCCTCGTTCATCCAATGTAGGGACACAATTCATTGTGTCCGCACGCCACAACGGGGCGTATGTTTACATGAATTATTGACAGACACATTAGTGAAAACTGGAAAATACGCTTGCTGACGACTTGCGAAACTTGAGTCAATTATTAATGCCACAATTATTTGTAAAGACAATTTATAGATTGCTTAGGGAACTGAATGATAAGGGGAAATTGAACAAAAATTGAAGAAATGATTGATTTTAGGTAAAAATTCCCTATATTTGCATTCACGAAAATATCTTCAAATCTTATCAATTACACCCTTATTTAAGGAATAAGACAAAAAATATCTTTTATTGTTTGTTGTTTTTTCGGAAAATCATTTGGATACTCACGTGTAGTGGTGACTGTTCTTTTAATTTATTGATTCAAATATGACACACGATCAATCAATCACGCAGTATCGTGTATTCAATGGAATCTTTATACACTTCAATGGTAACAATAAGTAGCTAACTATCGAAGGAAATAACAATAAAACAGTAGCTTTTAACATTATAAAGCTGCAACAATTTCTTTCTGATAGCTGAAAAATTTCCTTTTGTCAGAAAAACTTTGTAAGTTTGCATTTGTAGAGGAAAATTCTGATATGAGCACGATAATATATCCATCCCCGATTTTCGGACCTATACACAGTCGCCGCTTAGGTGTATCACTTGGAATTAACCTGATGCCGCCCGACGGTAAGGTGTGCACATTCGACTGCATTTATTGTGAGTGTGGGTTCAATAGCGACCACCGTGCGAAGTCGCGCAGACCTCACCGTGAGGAGGTCAGAGTGGCATTGGAGGCAAAACTTATCCAGATGTCAAGAGATGGGCTGTTGCCGGATGTCCTGACTTTTGCCGGCAACGGAGAACCGACAGCACACCCTCAGTTTGCGGAGATTATAGAAGATACGATATGCCTGCGCGACAAGTATTGTGCGAGTGCTAAGGTATCGGTGTTAAGCAACGCCACTTTTGCCGACCGTCCGTCAGTGCATGAGGCCCTGTTGAGGGTTGACAACAACATACTGAAACTTGATACCGTTGATCTCAATTATATAAATAAGGTGGACCGACCGGTAAGCGGCGTTTACGACGTGAAAAAAATCATCGAGGCACTGGCGGCGTTCAACGGTCATGTTATCGTGCAGACGATGTTCCTCTGCGGCACTTTTGAAGGGGAGTGTGTGGACAACACAGGCGATGAGTTTGTCGCGCCTTGGCTCGGTGCAATAAGTGTCATCCGTCCGCAGATGGTGATGATCTACACCATCGACCGTGAGACTCCATGCGCCACATTGCGGAAGGCATCCCCCACGCGCCTCGACGAAATCAAATCCAAAGTGATGGCGTTGGGAATACCTTGCACTGCCTCATATTGAAACTATTTCACTTCTGGAATCCAGGTGCAGTTGATGCCAAAGACGTTTTCAAGCGTAATATCTTCCGCTTCTTCTTTGGTGAGCTGACGGCTCCAGCCTACTCTTTGTGATGTGCCGGCACCGTCGCCGGAATTGTTGTATTCATAGTATCGGGCCGTTTTCTCGTTATTGGGGTCATTCCAGTTGAACCAGCCTTCCGGCACAATGTGCTTTCCAAGCTCACAGTTCATAAAGAGTGTGTAGCCGTAAGGCCGCCACGGCCTGCCGAGATACACATTGTCAACATCGTCTGCCGCAATAAGTCGGCATTTGTTGAAGATATAGCCATATTTCACATCCGCAGGAGTCGAGGCGGCTGTTACGTATGAGTTTGTCTTACTGTATATGGTGCAATCCTCAAACCAGGACGTTGATGGACCGAAGATGAAATCCGTGGTGCCCTCGATATAGCAGTCTTTGAAATATACTCTTGTGCCGGGCGTGCCGGTGTAAACGGTGTCTTGATTGCCAAGTAAACGGCAGTTTACGAATACCAAGCGGTCGCCCTCTGTATGCAATGCTACTGCCTGGCCCAGACGTGCGGCGTTGTTCTCTATCGTTATGTTCTTGAATGTTATGTCGGTACCCTCCACTTTCACGGTATATGTGCGGAAGGTGCCCATCGGCCCGTTTTTCTCTTGGCTGAAGATGTTGGCATGGTCATCGTAGGTGATAATGGTGCTCTCCTTGTCCTCTCCGCAGATCTCTATGTTGGTGAGCCACGAGGGGATTATCAGTTTCTCCTTATACACACCGCTCTTTACGAATATCACCTTGTGGTATTCCATGAATGCGCGGCAGACCTCCACAGCCTCATCAATGGTGCGAAACTGCCCTGTGCCGTCTCTTGCCACAAACAGAGTATCGGGGTTGTCGTATGGATTTGCCGCTGTTGCGACGGATGTCAGACAGGTGATGGCTGTCAGTATTGTAAATAGCCTTTTCATAATAGTATTATTTTTTTTGGTTAATCATCTAATGATTGGTTAAACGTTGCGCTTCACTTCCTGCACGCCTTCCACTTGCCTCAGTTTCTTGATGATGTTGCCCACGTCGTCCTTGTCGTGGATGCGGATGTCGATAAGACCGTCGAAGATACCCTCCTCGCAAGAGAGTACTATTTTGTGGATGCTTACGTTAAGCTCCTCGGCGGTTATCTTCGTTACGTCATTGAGAATGCCGATACGGTCGATACCTCGTATGGATATTGTGGCATCGAAAAGACGTTTTCTGTGCATGTCCCATTTGGCATCGAGGATTCTGTTGCCGTAGCTTGACTTCAGCCTTGCGGCGACGGGGCAGGAGCGCTTGTGTATCTCTATGTGGTTGTCGCTGTCGATGAAACCGAGAGCATCATCGCCCGGTATCGGATGACAGCATTTTGTGAATACAAACTGTTCGATGTTGTCGTCGGTGATGATGACAGGTTTCTTGCGGTTGAAACCCTCACTGACCACAAAGTAGTTGGGCGGTGTCTCCTCTGCCTCTTTTTTCTTGTCCTTGCCAATGAACGGCACGAGCTTGCGCCACTTGTTGGAAGTTGCTTGCTTCTTCTTGCCGTTTATCTCGTCTAAGTCTTTGTCACCGAGGATTATGTTGCCGCTGCCGAGTCCCCTGAGGAACATATCGTGCTTGCGGATGTCATAAAGGTAGCAGAAACTGTCGAGGATGGCTGATGTCGGCTCCAAAGAGTGCTTTTTCAGATACTCGTTGAATATCTCCTCGCCCTTCTTCTGCAGCTCCCTCGCCTCACGCCGCAGTATGGCCTGTATCTTCGCCTTTGCCTTCGCCGTGGAGACGAAGTCAATCCAAGCGGGCTGGATGTGCTGTGAGTTGGAGGTGAGTATCTCCACCTGGTCGCCGCTTTGCAACTTATGGCTCAACGGCACCAATTTCTGGTTCACCTTAGCGCCGATACAATGACTGCCAAGGAAGGTGTGAATAGAGAAAGCGAAGTCGAGGGCGGTACATCCCGCCGGCATGGTCTTTATCTCGCCTTTCGGGGTGAACACGAAGATCTCGGAGGCAAACAGGTTGAGCTTTATGACATCGAGAAAGTCCATGGCATCGGGCTGCGGGTCATCGAGTATCTCCTTGATGGTACGAAGCCAGTTGTTCAGTTCGCTCTCATCATCGGTAACCATGTCGCCGTCCTTGTATTTCCAATGAGCGGCGAAACCCTGCTCTGCCATCTCGTTCATACGGTCGGAGCGTATCTGCACCTCTATCCACTGACCTGTCTTGCTCATCAGTGTAACGTGCAATGCCTGATAGCCGTTTGCCTTGGGATGGTTCACCCAGTCGCGCAGACGGTCGGGGTGCGACTTGTAGATCTTACTGATGGCGACGTATATCTTGAAACACTCGTTCACCTCCTCGTCGCGCGACTTTGGTGTGAAGATAATCCTCACGGCGAGGATATCGTAGATCTGGTCGAAGGTGACGTGCTTGTTCTGCATCTTGTTCCAGATAGAATAGGGGCTTTTGATACGCGCCTTTATCTCATACTCAAGTTCCATTTTGTCAAGGGCGGTGCGGATAGGCCCCGTGAAATCGGCGAATAGGGTGTCGCGTTTCTTGCGGGTGTCGGCAAGTTGACTCTCTATCAACTTGAACTCCTCCGGGTGCTCGAACTTGAAGCTGAGGTTCTCAAGTTCTGTCTTTATCTTGTTCAAACCAAGTCGGTTGGCGAGTGGGGCATAGATATACAACGTCTCACCGGCTATCTTATACTGTTTGTTGGCTGGCTGGCTGGCAAGGGTGCGCATATTGTGCAGACGGTCGCATATCTTTATGAGAATCACACGGATGTCATCGCTCATGGTGAGCAGCAGCTTTTTGAAATTCTCCGCCTGAGCGGATGCCTGCTCTCCGAATATGCCGCCAGATATTTTGGTCAGTCCGTCAACAATCTGCGCCACTTTCTGACCGAAGATGTTCTCTATGTCCTCCACAGTATAATCGGTGTCTTCCACGACATCGTGCAGCAGTGCCGCACTGATACTCGTGGAGCCTAAACCCATCTCCGAACAGGCTATCTGTGCCACGGCGATAGGGTGCATGATATATGGTTCGCCCGACAGACGGCGCACGCCTTTATGTGCCTGTCGTGCGAAATTGAACGCCTTTGTTATGAGGTCAACTTTCTTCCTGTGACGTGTGGATAGATAACAGTCTAAAAGATGTTGGAACGCATCGTCCACCATTTTATGGTTGGCCTCTTCCATTTCAGTCTTGTTCAGCTCGTCCATGAAAACCTCCTTTTTAAAAGTAAACTATAATCCTATTTAACCCTCAGTTTTGCCCCGGCACGGATAGTATTGCCTTTCAGCCCGTTCAACTGCTGTATTTTCTTCACCGTCGTATGGTTCCTCGCAGCTATCGACGACAGTGTGTCTCCTTTCCTTACTGTAACATTTTTCCGTGAGCCCGACGTTGACCGTTTGCGTGTGTTGCCTTTCCGTGAGGCGCTCTGGCTGACGGTGCTGTTGTCTATTTCCACCAAAGAGCGGCGTGTGAGCAGCTCGTCTACCTGATAGTTGTAGATGGAATCCTCGTTGGCAATGAAGGTGTTGGTAAGAGAGGCCGGCAGGCGTATCGCAGAGGGCCTCGCACTGCCGTTGACTATGTCCCTGCGATATTGCGGGTTGAGGGTGCGCAGCTCCTCTATGTCAGCACCGCACACGTCGGCAATCTGCTTGAGGTGCACGTCTTTGTTCACCACCACGGTGTCTGTCTTAGCCGGCAGGGTGGTGTGCATCGGGCAGATGTTGTGCTCGCAATAGTAGTTCATCACATAGTTGGCGGCGATAAAAGCTGGTACGTATCCCTGTGTCTCTCGTGGCAGGTATGGGTATATCGTCCAGTAGTCGGTCTTGCCGCCAGAACGGAGTATGGCTTTGTTGATATTCTCAGGACCGCAGTTGTATGCTGCTATCGCCAAGTTCCAGTCGCCGAAAATATTATAGAGGTCTCGTAAATAGCGTGCCGCAGCGTATGAGGATTTTATCGGGTCCCTGCGCTCGTCAACGAGGGAGTTGACCTCTAAGCCGTATTGCTTTCCCGTGCCTATCATAAACTGCCACAGGCCAACAGCACCCACACGCGATGTGGCTTTGGGGTTGAGTGATGATTCTATCACAGGAAGGTATTTCAGCTCTAAGGGTAGCCCGTACATCTCAAGAGCCTCCTCGAAAATGGGGATGTAGAAGTTTGACGCTCCTAACATATAGCTCACCGAGTTGCGCAGCCGCCCTGTATATCTGTCGATAAACTTCCTTACGATGTCGTTGTAGGGCATCTCTACAATGTTGGGCAGCCGGCTAAGCCTTTCGATATATGTCTCATTTGGATATTCCGGGTTCTCGTTGCTGTAATTACAGTCATCGTATGGTTGAAGGTATGTCTTTGAGTAATACAGGTTCAATAGGCTGTCCACCTCATAGTCAAGTGCTTCCGGTACGTCGATTATCTCCTCTTTCCCCTCGTTGTCGGTCACGGTAATCTCATTCTTCTCGTTTTGAGCCTGCATCACGCAGCTTCCCCCGAAAATCATTGCACCGATAACGATAAATAGTTTTTTTCTCATAAGTATTAAGTATGTCTAAATCCAACAAAATTATTTTACGTACATCAGAAATTGAGGGAGCATTGCAACCCCAATGCCGATGACTTCAACGGGTTCACCGATGAATCGCTGTTTATCACTGCCGGTTCCACTTTGAGGCTGAGGTCTCTTGATATGTCAAATTCCGACAGTGAGGCATCGACGTAGGCATCGATAATCGACAGGGCATACACTCCAATAAGGCAGAAGATGCTAAGGTCCCTGTATTTCCGGTAATAGTCTTTCCTTTTCTGGAACAGCGTCTGATACCTCGACATATTGGAATCGGTGATCGTGGCTCCCAAGTGCAGAAACTGGTTGTAGCTCTCGGTAGTCGGGTCGTTGTCCATTATGTCCATGTATGCCTGCGAGTAGTCGCGGTACATCATGTTGTTCCACCTGATGGCGTATGCACAACCTAAGAAACCGCCATACACTATCGGCAGTTTCCAGAACTTGCGGTTGTATATCTGTCCCGCTCCTGGTATCACTATGGCAAGCCACATTGCTCGTTTGGCATTGGGACGCCAGGTGTTCCAATCGCGTTTCGCCCTCTTTGCTATCGAATCCTCTGCCAACGTGCCCTTGAAATCTGCCGAGTCGACGGCCTCCATAATCCTTGCTATTATCGAGTCGGTAGTGCTCACTGTATCGGCGACAGCCGTAGTCTTAACAATAGAGTCGTTAATGCTCACAGAATCGACCGACGCCAGGACTTTGGCTATCGAGTCGTGCAGTTGTACAAGTGGGGCATTGACTTCCTTGTTATCGGTGGAATCTCTCACGCCCAACCCTGCAAAAGCGATGTTGCCAAAACTGTGGCATGGAAAAATGGCTGCCGACATTAGTAAGACAGCTATTCTGAACATCTTGGATATGGACCGCATCTGTTTATCCACCGCCGCACTTGTTATTCTTTCATTTTGTCGAACATGGCGACAATGCGCTTCATCTCATCCTCATCGGCGAAAGGGATGGTTATCTTCCCCTTTCCACTTGTGGTGCACGTCAGCTGCACTTTCGCCCTGAACAGGTCAGAAAGGTCTTGACGCAGCCTGGCAACATTCTCCGGCAACCGTTGCTTCGGCGTGATTGTCTTTTTACCGCTTATCACATCCTCGCCGTTCTTCAACTGCTTCACCATCTCCTCAACCTTGCGCACGGAGTAGCCGTTCTTCTGGATTTCCTTGAACAGCTTAACCTGAAGCGATGGGCTGTCAACAGCAAGCAGGGCACGGGCATGCCCCATGTCTATCTCCTTGCTCCTCAGCGCAAGCTGCACCTTTGCCGGAAGGTTCAACAGACGCACATAGTTGGCTATCGCCGCACGGCTCTTACCAACCCTCTCGGAGATGCTCTCCTGTGTCATTCCCGAATTGGTGATAAGCTGCTCGTAAGCCAATGCTATCTCTATGGCGTTCAGATCTTCCCTTTGGATGTTTTCTATCAACGCCATCTCCATCACGTTCTCGTCGTTTATAGTGCGGATGTATGCGGGAATCGCCTTCAAACCCGCAATCTGCGATGCTCTCCACCTGCGCTCGCCGGCGATAATCTGAAACTTGTTGTCCTCAATCTGGCGGAGTGTTATGGGCTGTATTATTCCTATCTCACGTATGCTGTTCGCCAACCCGTTGAGAGCCTCCTCGTCAAACTCATGGCGTGGCTGGTTGGGATTGACCACTATCTGGTCTATGGGCACTTCACTGATCGTGGAGCTCCCGTGCGGGCGTACCGCCTCTGTGGAAATCAGGGCGTCAAGTCCACGCCCAAGGGGGTTGTTGTATCTTTTCTTGATGGCCATCACAAATCAAGTGGGGTTTTCAGTATCTATCTATTCTTGTTTATTATCTCTTTCGCCAATGCCAAGTGGTTCTGGCTCCCCTTGGAATCGGCATCATAGAGGATTACCGGCAGACCGTGGCTGGGCGACTCGCTCAACTTCACGTTACGCTGTATCACTGTCTTGAACACCAGCTCCTGGAAATGGCGTTTCACCTCATCGTATATCTGGTTAGCCAAACGCAGACGGCTGTCGTACATCGTGAGAAGAAAGCCCTCAATCTCTATTCTCGGATTCAACCGGCTTTTTATTATCTTTATGGTGTTGAGCAGTTTGCTGATGCCCTCCAATGCGAAATATTCACACTGCACGGGGATTATCACCGAGTCGGCAGCCGTCAGAGCGTTCACTGTTATCAGTCCTAATGATGGCGAGCAGTCAATCAGCAGATAGTCGTAGTCGTCGGATATGGGCTTAAGCAGGTTCTTTATTATATGCTCCCTGTTCTCAAGGTTGAGCATCTCTACTTCCGCACCCACTAAGTCGATATGGCTCGGTATGATGTCTAAGCCGTCGATGTCGGTGGTGTAAACGGCATCACGCACATCTGCATGGTCGATGATACATTCATACAGCGAACAGTCTATGTCTTTTGTGTTGACGCCTAAACCGCTTGACGCATTGGCTTGGGGGTCGGCATCGATTATCAGAACTTTTTTCTCCAACGTGGCAAGGGATGCTCCTAAGTTGATTGTCGTGGTTGTCTTTCCAACACCTCCCTTTTGGTTTGCCAATGCTATTATCTTTCCCATTTTTTTATCTTAGAATATACAACAAACTTCCTGCTGACTTGCGCCAGTTAAAGGTTTTCATAAAAATAGTTTTGCAAAAATACATATTTTATGTGAGAAACATTTGTTTTAAACCTTTTTTCGTATTTTTGCAAGAAAGAATTTGATTTATATGAACGACAACAAACCATTTATTCTCATCTCAAACGATGACGGATACCACGCAAAAGGCCTCAACTCTTTGATTCATTTCCTCGCTGATATGGCGGATATCCTCGTGTGTGCGCCAGAAGCGGCGCGCTCCGGCTATTCCACGGCATTCTCAGCAGTAAATCCCTTGCGGCTCAAGAAACGCAGAAACCATGACGGGGCAGAGATATGGTCGTGCAACGGCACACCGGTTGACTGCGTGAAATTGGCTCTTAGTGAACTGTGCCCCCGTCGTCCGGATATGGTGATAGGTGGCATAAACCATGGTGACAATGCCTCGGTCAATTCTCATTACTCCGGCACTATGGGTGTTACTCGTGAGGGCTGCATGAAATATATCCCTTCGGTGGCGTTCTCTCTGTGCGACTACCGTGATGATGCCGACTTTGAGCCGTTGCGCCCTGTGATACGACATATTGTGAAAAAAGTCTTGGAGGAGGGCTTGCCTCGTTGTGTGTGCCTGAACGTGAACTTCCCATTAGTGGATGAGTATCAGGGTGTCAGGGTGTGCCGCATGGCGAAGGGGAGATGGCTCCATGAGGTGTCGCGCGCAAGTCATCCGCGTGGCTATGAGTATTATTGGCTTATCGGCGACTATACCAATGACGAACCGGAGGCGGAGGATACCGACAACTGGGCGTTGACACATGGTTACATCGCCATAACGCCTACAACAATCGACGTTACCGCTTACGAGGCGGCGGAGAATGTGCGCAAATGGTTCTGAAAGAATGAGATATTACATCATAGTAGGTGAGGCGAGCGGCGACCTGCATGCCTCTCATCTTATGGCTGCCCTGAAAAGCCTTGATGCCGTCGCGGAGTTCCGTTTTTTCGGTGGGGACCTAATGGCGGCAGTGGGAGGAACATTAGTAAAACATTACCGCGACTTGGCTTACATGGGTTTCGTTCCTGTTTTACTGCATTTGCGCACTATATTCCGCAATATGGATTTCTGCAAGAAAGACATTGTTTCCTCGCAACCCGACGTGGTGATTCTCGTTGACTATCCTGGTTTCAACTTAGACATTGCCAAGTTTGTAAAGGCAAAGACCTCGATACCTGTCTTTTATTATATCTCCCCGAAAATATGGGCTTGGAAAGAATACCGCATTAAGAACATCAAACGCGACGTGGCCGAGCTGTTCTCCATACTGCCGTTTGAGGTGCCATTCTATGAGCAAAAGCATGGATATCCCATTCATTATGTGGGCAATCCTACGGCCGACGAGGTAAGGGAGTTTTCAGAAAAATATAATGATACTTTTGAGGTGTTTTGCTCTGCCAACGAGTTGCGCCCTGACCGCAAGATTATCGCTCTCTTGGCCGGCAGTAGAAAGCAGGAGATAAAAGACAACCTGCCTGCGATGCTCGAAGCGGCAACACGTTATACCGACAAATACCAGCTCGTCGTTGCCGGCGCACCTTCTATCTCTCCTGATTATTATGAGAAATTCATTGCCGGTAAACAGGTAAGCATCGTATATAACAAGACTTACGATCTTCTTGCCAACGCCCATGCAGCCCTTGTTACAAGCGGTACGGCGACCCTTGAGACAGCGTTGTTCGGTGTCCCGCAGGTGGTCTGTTACGAGACACCGATACCAAGGGTGATCGCCTTCCTGCGCAGACACTTTATAAAAGTGAGATACATCTCTTTGGTCAATCTTATAGCCGACAGGGTAATCGTTACAGAACTTGTGGCTGATACGTTCACTGTTGACAATATCGCTGCTGAGTTGGGCAAAATCCTTGATGAGGGAAAATCCCGTAACGATATGCTCAACGGCTACGGAGAAGTGCGCAGCCGTCTCGGTGATACGAAAGCCCCCGACAATGCGGCGGCTATAATGCTGGATATCTTAAATGGCAAATAAACGGATTTTCCCGCTTACCTGCCATTCTTGATTTATAGTTTTTTCAGGCAATTTTCAGAACAATGGGTGCATGATGCCCTCGTCGCCTACGACATATACCGTCCCTTTCTCGATTAATATCGCACGTCCTTTCTTCTCGTCACGGTTTTTCTGGTTATCCACATTCACGGCAATCACCTGATTGTCATAAAAAGCTGATATATCATCAAAGATTGTATGTCCCACGATAATACGGTCAACATCATATCTCTGCAATAGCAAAGAGAGGGTGTCTGCCGCTAATGGGTGATATTCCTCCTCTTGTTTCACCATACCACGATACCAGAGTGGTCCGTAGGTGGTCGCCAATTTATAGGTGAGAGGGTAGTCGGCACGGCGCAGATAACGTTTCATGTAGGGATTGAAACTAAGAAGCTCGTTTACTGCCGGTATGGAGATGTCCAAATCGTAAAACTCGCTGCTCAGTCCGGCATGTAAAAGCAGATTACGCCCGATTTTCATTATCACGTTGCGCGAGCAGAGCCACCTGCCCAACTCTGTGGAACGGCCCCACAGTTCGGGATAAGCTATGTGTAGCGAGTCTGCCAACAACAGATACTTCTCTTTTGTATAACGCAGGTCGTTGGTGAACACCATCGGCTCATGGTTGCCCAATAAAAAGTCCATGCGCCCACCGGCATCCGCCGCTTCCTGCTCCAAATTATAGAACAGCCAGAAAATCGGCAGCACGTCATCGCCACGGTCGAACACATCACCGTTTACCACCAACTGGTTCTTGCCGAATGACCAGTGATAGTTCTCATCAATCACACCGTTGCCTTGTAGCAGACTGACCACGCAGTCGAAATTGCCGTGAGGGTCGGACATCACGAATAGCTTCTCTGGCTGCCCGCATTGCCATTCAGGGCGTTTAATCTGGTGCAGGGTGACTTCAAAACGGTGCTTTCCTTCGTGTGACACCACGCCAAAGCGGAAATCATCGGGAATGGAATCGTAGCTCTGCTTTATAATCTGCCCTTTCAAATTTACAGAAATTACCTGTGCAGACCCATCGGCGTTGTGAAAGATATATGGACCGTCGGCAGTGAGGACGGCAGTGTCGTCGGAGTCTTCAAGGGCACTTACCTGCCGCATCCCATATAAGGCGGGATGCAACAGGCAAGCTAATATGAGTATCGTATAAAATCTTATGTATTTCAT
>JAJPZD010000036.1 GCA_021204605.1 Prevotella sp. | reverse complement strand
TTTACATGACAGACATCAAGGATCAGGCTATTATCTTTGAATGTACTTACGTTGACAACAAATACAGTGTAAAGACTGATGAGAACGGCAAGACGATACCACAGAATGTAGAGTTCGTGCCAGAGTTCTGCGACATACATATCTCCAATGTTGTATGCCGAAACGTTAAGACAGCCGTCTATGCCCACGGCTTGCCCGATTTCAATTGCGTTCACGACATCACGATAGACAACTGTTCTTTCTTCTATACAAAGAAGGACAAAGATTTCGATGATAATGTTGACGTGAAACTGACGAACTGCAATTTCTATACATTCGAGAAATAAGAAGAATACTTACAATAAAAACATCTTTCCTATAATCGGAAAGATGTTTTTATTTCAGGCGAAAAGAATTTTTCATTTTTCATTTTCCCCTTTCCGCCCAGTCGCTTCTGTCGAGGTTTCTATAGCTTACGGCCTCAGCGATGTGTTGTGACAAAATATTTTCAGATCCTTCAAGGTCAGCTATTGTCCTTGCCACTTTTAGAATGCGGTTGTAAGCCCTTGCAGACAAGTTCAGACGGTCCATTGCCGAGCGCAGAAGGCTGATACCGTCTTTGTCAGGCACAGCATAGCGATGGATCATGCGCTCAGTCATCTGAGCGTTGCAGTGAATGCCTTTATTGTCGTGAAAGCGAGCCTCTTGGATATGCCGTGCCTTTATCACTCTTTCACGGATTACGGCACTGCTTTCACCGGGAGATGTGCGTGAAATGTCGTTGAAAGGTACCGGTGTTATCTCTATCTGGATGTCTATTCTGTCGAGCAGAGGACCACTTATCTTGTTCATGTAACGCTGTATCTGTCCGGGCGTACACACGCAGGAGTGTGTCGGGTCGTTGTAGTAACCACAAGGGCAGGGATTAGCCGAAGCGACGAACATGAACGAACAGGGGAATTCAATGGTGTATTTGGAGCGAGATATTGTTATCTTTCTGTCTTCAAGCGGTTGTCGCAGCACCTCAAGAGTTGTCTTGTTGAATTCCGGCAACTCGTCGGCAAAGAGTACGCCGTTGTGAGCAAGGGATATTTCTCCGGGCTGAGGATTAGCGCCTCCACCCACGAGAGCCACTTGAGAAATGGTGTGATGAGGAGCGCGGAAGGGTCGTTGTGATATGAGCGACATATTTTTTCCGAGCTTTCCTGCTACAGAATGGATTTGTGTAGTCTCCAAGCTTTCCGCCAACGACAAGGGAGGCAGTATAGAGGGGAGGCGTTTTGCCATCATCGACTTGCCGCTTCCTGGTGGTCCGATCATAATGATGTTGTGTCCTCCGGCGGCAGCCACCTCCATAGCTCTTTTTACGTTGTCCTGTCCCCTAACGTCTTCGAAGCCGAGCTCAAAGTTGCATTGGTGTTCATAAAACTCCTTTTTTGTGTCAACGAAGGTAGGTTCGACATTGTTTTCCCCATTTAGGAAAGCGATGACTTCAAGGATGTTGTCCATGCCATACACATCGAGGTTGTTGACTACCGCTGCTTCCCTGACATTCTGTTTAGGCACTATCAAGCCCTTGAATTTATCTTTTTTTGCTCTGATAGCAATTGGCAGAGCGCCCCTTATAGGTTGTATCTTACCGTCAAGGCCGAGTTCTCCGACAAGCATATAATATGAAAGCAAGTCAGGCTTTATCTTTTCTATAGCAGCGAGGATGCCGATAGCGAGAGGGAGGTCATAACCGCTGCCCTCTTTGCGTAGGTCTGCGGGTGCCATGTTGACGGTGATATCAGCAGCGGGGAACTTGATGTCATTGTTCTGCAGAGCAGCGACGATACGGTCGTGGCTTTCCTTTACGGCGGTGTCGGCGAGGCCAGTGAGGTGATACTGGATGCCTCTGGCGATGCTCACCTCAACTGTTACGGTAGTTACTTCAAGTCCGTTTACTGCGGCGCAGAATGTCTTGACAAGCATGGTAATGTAGTCAATTAAGTATGTTTTTCAATTTTGTCTCAAGATCTTTGACTTCCAGGCTACGTTCGATTACGTGTCCCTGCGCATTGAAGATGACGTTGTCGGGAACATATCCTAAGCCGAATTTATCGAGGAGTGGGCTGTTGAACATCAACTGGTCGCAGATTATTGCGGTGGAGGTGGAGTCTTTCTTAGTGCTCTGTCTGCAAGTCAGCTTGCTTGGGTCAAGGCATATAGCAATCAGAGCAAGTCTGTTGCCATAGTCGTTTTTCAGTCGGTTAAGTCTGTCGCGCATAGAGCGGCTCTCGCTGTTCCACGTTGCCCATGTATAGACAACGCACACTTTACCTTTCATTGCTGCACTTGTTACAGTTTTTCCGTTGATATCCACTGTTGTGAAAGAGGGGATGCAGATACCATATTCACTGTTTTTTTTCAGTTTTAAGTAATGAACGAGCTGTGAGACGTTGCTGTTGTTAGGTTGCGCCTTTTGTACAGTTTCTGCTAAATTCTGCAGCTTATCGATACCTATCTTTACGTTTTTGGTAAGAATTTTAGTAAGGACATACACACTTGCCAAAGATTTCGGGTTGTCGGTAATGAATTTCCCTGCAATGTCTGTTTCTTCCGGTGGTGATGCTTTCGCCATTTGTTTGCGGAAGCCGTTCATCAGTTCGTTTTCCTTAGTTCCGTTGACGTCCAATTCTTTAAGGTGCGAGGCGTCGCCTTTAATTGTTACCGATTTGCCTGGTTGTGCGAATACTGGCTGTTCAGAGAAATTGGGGAATACGATTACGAGAGTGCCGTTTTCCCTGCATGTTGTCTCGTAGGAAAAGCGTCCGCCCATCACTTTTATAGTGTCGATACCGTCGAATACACCGTCAGTGCTATAGATAAAGAACTCACCTTGGTTGAGGTTGAGTAGTCGGCCTTTCAATTTGAAATGACCGTTGCGTGAGCCGCAAGAAACCAGAGCCAAGGTGAGTGAGACAATATACAGCAATCGCTTCATTGTCAGCGATGTTTATTTGCTTACATTTACGAGTTCAAGGTCGTTGTTAGCATAATCAGTCAAAGAAGAATCTTTCTGCAAAGCACTGTTTACGTAAGAGGAGGCAGCACTGTTGTCGCCTTGGCGTGCAGCGAGGATAGCCTGCAGATAGTCGGTCATGCCGTCGCCGTCGCTTATGTTGCTCAAAGTGGTTGATGCGCCAGAATAGTTCTGGTTGAGGATTTGAGCCAATGCAGTAGTGTTGCAGTTGTAGCCACTCAGGTTGTCTTCGGCAGCAGCATAGTCGCCTTGTGCGAGTTTCAAAGTACCGAGAGCCTTCTTGTAGTCAGGAGCGTCGGTGGCCTTTGAGATATAGTTTTCTGCATCGCTGATGTTGCCTTCTTTAAGAGCCAGCAGGCCGAGGTTAGCGTTAGCCTCTGGGCAATTGCCGTTGATGCTTAGAGCCTTTTTGAGATAGTTTTCAGCCTCGCTGTCGTTACCTTTCTGCAATTCGAGAGCACCGACGTTGTTGTATGCACGCTCATCGTTAGGATAGATAGAAGTAGCTTTCTTGTAGATATCCTCTTTAGCGTCGATGTCATCAACCAAAGAAGCGGCATAAAGCAGTTCGTCTAAGCTAAGAACAGTCGGGTCGTCTTTTAGCTGTGCCAAAATCTGCTCATCACTTCTGCCGATGAGGTCATAGTTGATAATCAAGCGAGAACGGCGGAGTTCAGGCAGGATACCGTCGGCAAGTTCGCGGAAGCCTTCGGAGATGTTACGTATCTGCTGCTCGCGTTCTTCGGGGTCTTGGTACATAGAGAGGACGCGGAGTATGACATCCTTGTCTTGGATATTAGAAGCCTCAACAAGTTTTTGGAAGCCTTCCCAGTCCTCTGCCGTATATTTGGCAGTAACATCAGCGTCTAAGGAAATACTCTTCAACTGTTTGTTTACATAGTCTTTGGAAACATCCTGCCGTTTGTTGGCAAGTTTCTCGTTGAAGTCGTATTTACCATCAGGAGATGCGTAAGCGGAAACCTCGATGTTCGTGAGAGCTAAAGTCTCTTGGTCATCATTGATTTTCTTGAGCATGTCAACGAATTCAGTTACGGAAGAACCGGTCAACTCACTTTTGCGGATTTGTGCCTGGTTGATCAAGAACATGATCTGGTTGTCCTGGCGCTGTGCCCTTACACGTTTGAACGTATCAGGGATGATGCATGCTCCACTTGCGGATATTGTCTTCTTGTAAAGCTCTGATGTGGCGATAACACCGTCGGCGACTTTAACGGCAGGGATAGAAACCGACTTGCTTCCTACGGTAGCATCGAAAGTCAGGTAGAGCTCGCTTTTCTGCATTTCAGGGATATAGTTGTAGAGGTTTCTCATGGTGTAGTTACCGCCCAACTTGTAGTTTATAGTCTGCCCATTGCCAGAAACTTTTTCGCCCTGGAAGGTAGCAGCCTGTCCCTGTGTGGCACCGCTTTCGTAGCGCAGTTCCGGCGTTACGGTAACAGAGGCCTTTTTCTTCATATACTTCTCAGGGAATGTCCCATTGATAGTAACAGCAACTTGTCCCCCTTTAGACTCTAATGGATTAGGGGTGACATTGAAATTGTCAGCAGACAGCTCACCCAATT
>JAJPZD010000101.1 GCA_021204605.1 Prevotella sp. | reverse complement strand
TTCTCGTCAGGGTGCGGGCGGTGCTGAGAAGAACGACTGACCCAGTGGATGAGCCGCAGGCAAAAGTCATTAACTATCAAGGTCTTGAACTGAATTTGGACAAGAAATCGGTCTGCATTGACGGAACAAACATCCCTTTCACAAAAACGGAGTTCGAAATCCTTCACCTGCTCCTTGAGGAAAAAGGAAAGGTGTTCTCACGCCAGGAACTGATTGACCGTATCTGGCCCAAGGATGTTTTCGTGCTTGACCGCACGGTGGATGTCAACATCACACGACTACGCAAGAAGATCGGGCGTTTCTCCAAATGCATCGTAACACGATTAGGCTTCGGTTATTATTTTGACGCTTAAATCTTTCACATGAAAAGAACGTCGATAGGAACACGCCTGTATATCACGGTGCTGTCTATATTCCTCATCTTTGCCGCCGCATTTATCATCTTCCAGCACAGCAGGGAAAAGGAATATAAGATAGACATGCTGAATATCCGGCTTCAGGATTATAACACCAACCTGATGGAGGACATCTTTCACAATGGCGAACTGTCGGAAAATAGCATTGATTCCTTCGTGGCAAATCACCGTATTGAAGGACTGCGTGTCACCCTTATCGACTCTCTTGGCAATGTTGTTTACGATAATATCTACAAGGATTACACCGCCATGGAAAACCATCTGAACCGTGACGAGGTGGCTGAGGCTATAAAAAACGGCACTGGCACGGACATCAGCCGCCATAGCACCACCACCAACGAGGTGTATTTCTACTCCGCTACTTTCTTCCCCCAAAAAGGATTGATAGTCAGAAGTGCTTTGCCGTATGACGACAGTCTGGCGCAAGCTCTCAAGGCTGACAGCAATTATCTGTGGTTCTCACTCATAGCGATACTGCTGCTGATTCTCGCCCTTTACCGCTTCGTTGCACGTCTGGGCGACAACATCAACAAGTTGCGTATCTTTGCAAGTCGTGCCGACCACAACGAGAGCCTTGACACAGAAGACCTTGTGGAATTCCCTGGTGATGAACTTGGTGAGATTGCTGAACGTATCATCAAGATATACAAGAGATTGCAAAAAACTAAAGAGGAGCAGAACGTATTGAAAAGACAACTGACACAGAATATCTCACATGAACTTAAAACCCCCGTGGCAAGCATTCAGGGCTATCTTGAGACTATCCTTGAAAATTCTGATATGAATGAGGCCACTAAAAAACAATTCCTGCAACGCTGCTTTGCTCAGGCTCAACGGCTTGCCTCCCTACTCTCCGACATCTCCACCCTCAACCGTCTTGATGATGCTCCGAATTTGGCTGCTTTCGAGACTGTTGATATCAGTAAGATGGTTGCTGACATCGCAAAGGAGACTGCACTGCAAATCGATGAGCATAAAATGAAATTCGAGAACCGACTGCCTGAAAACGTTATCGTCAGGGGCAACCACTCCCTGCTTTACAGTATCTTCCGCAACCTCACCGACAACGCCATAGCTTACGCTGGCGAAGGTACTACAATAACGCTTTCCGCAACAGAAGAAACCAATTGCTGGCATTTTGTTTTCAGCGACAACGGCATCGGTGTTCCGCATGAACACCTCCCCCGCCTCTTTGAACGCTTTTACCGTGTTGACAAAGGGCGCAGCCGCAAAATGGGAGGCACCGGCCTCGGCCTGGCCATCGTCAAGAACACCGTAATGCTGCACGGCGGCACAATATCCGTCAGCAATAACCTCACTGGAGGCCTTGTTTTCAATTTCACACTAAGAAAATAGCTTTATCTTATCGTTCTACATCAACGAAAAGATAAAGCCTATATAGCATTTTGAAGCCATACAGACTTCAAAATACGAGAATGATAATTTTAGAACTCTGCGTTTTTCGGCGTGCGTGGAAACGGTATCACGTCACGGATGTTCTGCATACCGGTAACGAAAAGGATAAGACGCTCGAAACCGAGGCCGAAACCTGCATGAGGACAAGAACCGTACTTACGGGTGTCGAGATACCACCACATATCCTTCATCGGAATGTTGCGCTCCTTAATCTCGTTCATCAGCTTGTCATAATCCTCCTCACGCACGCTGCCTCCGATAATCTCGCCGATCTGCGGGAACAGCACGTCGGTACCCTGAACCGTCTTGCCGCCCTCGTCAAGTTTCATGTAGAACGCCTTGATTTCCTTTGGATAGCCGGTCATGATAACAGGCCTCTTGAAATGCTGCTCAACGAGATAACGCTCATGCTCACTCGCAAGGTCCATGCCCCAGCTTACAGGGAACTCAAACTTATGACCCTTCGCAACAGCATCCTCAAGAATCTTTATGCCCTCTGTATATGGCAGGCGGACAAATGAACCAGAAACAACCGACTTCAACCGCTCGATAAGCGTCTTGTCAACCATCTTGTTCAAAAACTCAAGGTCATCCTGACAGTTGTCCAATGCCCACTGAACACAGTGCTTGATAAAGTCCTCTTCCAAGTCCATTAGGTCATTAAGATCATAGAACGCCATTTCCGGCTCTATCATCCAAAACTCTGCCAAGTGGCGCGGCGTATTCGAGTTCTCCGCACGGAACGTAGGGCCGAAAGTGTAAATAGCCCCCAATGCCGTAGCACCAAGCTCGCCCTCAAGCTGTCCGCTTACCGTCAATGATGTCTGCTTGCCAAAGAAATCATCATCGTAGGTAATCTTGCCGTCTGCATCTTTCTTCAAGTCATACAGGTTCTTCGTCGTTACCTGAAACATCTGACCGGCTCCCTCACAGTCGCTCGCCGTGATAAGCGGTGTATGGAAATAAAAGAAACCATGCTCATGGAAATACTTGTGAATGGCGATGGCCATATTGTGGCGGATACGCATCACGGCGCCGAAAGTATTGGTACGGAGACGCAAGTGGGCTTTCTCGCGCATCTTCTCGTAACTCTGACCTTTCTTCTGCATCGGATAGTCCTCTCCGCACAAGCCATAAATCTCTATCTCACGGCATTGCAGCTCCACACTCTGACCGGCGCCCTGACTCTCCACCAACTCTCCGTTGACATTCAGACAGGCGCCGGTAGTAACTTGCTTGAGCATCTCGGCATCGAATTTCGTCGGGTCAACCACGATCTGGACATTCTTTATCGTGGAACCGTCGTTCAATGCTATGAACTCAACCGACTTGCTGCTCCGGTGGGTGCGCACCCAACCCTTTACATTAACCACAGTACCGAAATCCTTTCGCTGAAGGACTTCAACAACTCTTGTTCTCTTTATATTTTCCATGATCACTGTTTTTATGAAGTCAGGGAAGATACCCCCTGACTATATACAAAGAAATTCAAACTATTATTTTACTGGAATGCACCCATGCGAAGCATTTCCACCTCTTTCTCGGTGAGGAAACGCCAGTCGCCACGACGCACATTCTTCTTTGTGAGTCCTGCGAAGAGTACACGGTCGAGCTTTATCACTCTATAACCGAGACTTTCGAATATACGGCGCACGATGCGGTTCTTGCCGCTATGTATCTCTATGCCCACCTGGCTCTTGTCGGTATCACTTGCATACTCAATGGCATCTGCATGTATCTCACCGTCCTCAAGCGTGATTCCATCAGCAATCTGCTGCATATCGTGAGCTGTAACGTTCTTGTCAAGGAATACATGATATATCTTCTTCTTCAAGAACTGTGGATGTGTCAGCTTGCTCGCAAGTTCTCCATCATTGGTCAGCAGAAGCACACCGGTGGTATTCCTGTCAAGACGGCCAACTGGATATATCCTTTCAGGGCATGCACCCTTAACCAAGTCCATCACTGTCTTGCGCTGGTTAGGATCATCGATAGTTGTGACACAGTCCTTCGGCTTGTTCAAGAGAACATACACCTTCTTCTCCATATTGACCTTCTGGTCGTGGAACTTCACCTCGTCTGTACGCAACACTTTCGTTCCAAGTTCAGTTACCACATTGCCGTTCACGGAAACCACACCTGCCTTAATATATTCATCAGCCTCTCGGCGGCTGCATACTCCAGCGTTGGCAAGAAACTTATTGAGGCGGACGGGAACAGTAGGATCTATGTTTGTCTCCTTGTACTCGATACGTTTCTTCATGCTATAGCGTGCACTCGGATCGTAGTCAGCACGTGGACGATAACCGGTATTACGGTGATAGCCTCCCTGTCTTGGCTGATAACCATTCTCGCCATTACTGTTATAGCGTGGACGGTAGCCGGTATTCGGACGCTGACCATACGGTGTCTGACGTGGCTGATAGCCTCCCTCTGGATCGTTGCTGTAGCGTGGACGATAGCTGGTATTCGGACGCTGGCCATAAGGTGTCTGACGTGGCTGATAGCCACCCTCTGGATCGGGGCTGTTGTAACGTGGACGATAGCCGGCATTCGGACGCTGACCATACTGGTTGGGGCGTGGCTGGTAGCCACCCTCGCTATTCTCGTTGTTGTAACGGGGACGATAAGAGTTGTATGTACGTTGACCATACTGGTTGGGGCGTGGCTGATAGGCACCTGGCTGACCGCCATTGTTGTAACGCGGGCGGTAAGGACGGGGCTGGTCGCCCTCTGGCTTGTAAGCATTGCCAAAACCTTCAGGACGGAAACCTCCTTCTACATTACTCTTGCTGCCATACACCCTATTTTGAGTATATGCATTCTGTATTCGTATGCGCGGACGCATTGGTCTGTCACTGTTGCTCCGATAGGTTGAATTCTCATTTTGCTCATAGCCCTCACGGTTTCTATTGTTTCCAGTGGAGATACCTTCATTCTTGTTTTCCAATTCTTCTGTCATAATTTTAAAATTTAAAGCCTCACGGCGGTTAATAATATGGTGTTTAAATAAAAAGTTCTATATCACATACCCGTATAGTTATGGGGTGTTATCGACATCAGCTCGGCTTTCACCTCTTCATTTACATTCAATCCCTGTATAAATTCATGGATTGTGTCTTCTGTCATTCTTTTGTTTGTACGCGTCAGCGTCTTCAAAACCTCGTATGGATGAGGATAAGCCTCACGGCGTAATATGGTCTGTATGGCCTCAGCCACCACAGCCCACGTATTGTCCAAGTCGGAATGTATTTTTTCTTCGTTGAGAATCAGTTTTCTGAGACCTTTCATAGTGCTCTGCATCGCTATCATGCCATGTCCAAGAGGCACACCGATGTTGCGTAACACGGTGGAATCGGTAAGGTCGCGCTGCAGCCTGCTCACAGGCAGTTTCATGGCGAGAAACTGTAGTATGGCGTTGGCGATACCGAGGTTGCCCTCACTGTTCTCGAAGTCGATCGGGTTCACCTTGTGTGGCATCGCACTGGAGCCCACCTCGCCGGCCTTTATCTTCTGCTTGAAATATTCCATGGATATATACATCCAGAAATCCCTGTCAAGGTCTAACAATATGGTATTTATCCGGCGCACCGCATCGAAGACCTCTCCCAAACAGTCGTAGTTGCTTATCTGTGTGGTCCACTGCTCACGCTGTAAACCTAATTTCTCACTTACAAACCTGTCACCAATCTCTTTCCAGTCGTAATGCGGATATGCCACATGGTGGGCATTGAAATTACCCGTCGCACCACCGAACTTAGCAGTGAATTTGCAGCTTTCAAGAGATCCTAATTGTATTCCAAGACGATATGCGAACACCTTTATCTCCTTGCCGAGACGCGTCGGTGAGGCTGGCTGCCCATGTGTTTTAGCAAGCATCGGTATGTCTTTCCACGCCTCTGCATATTCTGTTAGCAGGTCTATAATCTCCTTTATCTGCGGGATATACACCTCGTTCAACGCCTCCTTCACGGAGAGTGGCACGGAGGTGTTGTTTATGTCCTGTGATGTCAGTCCGAAATGGATAAACTCCTTGAACCGTTCCAAATCGCCTATTGCATCAAACTGCTCCTTGATGTAATACTCTACCGCCTTTACATCGTGGTTGGTTATGTTCTCTATCTCCTTGACGCATGCCGCACCCTTCCTGTCAAACTCACGGTAGATGTCACGCAACCGTGGGAACAGCGAATGGTCAAAGGCTTCCAATTGCGGCAGAGGCAACTCACACAGCGTGATGAAATACTCTATCTCAACACGTATGCGATAACGTATAAGGGCGTATTCTGAAAAATAATCCGCAAGTCTTTCTGCCTTACCTCTATAACGGCCATCAATAGGCGAAATGGCTGTCAAAACGTCAAGATCCATAAACTAATACTCATTATCCGTTGCAAAAATAATAATTAATTTCGTTTTCCTCGCTAATATTGTGTTATTATTGTTTACAACTTCAGATTTTTTAATTTCATCATGCCTGTCTTTGACATCCTTATAACCATTAAAAACATTATAAACACGTAAATTAATACAACAGCAACAAACCGGCGAGACCGCTATAGCATATCATCCTGATAGGGTTGATCTTGAAATGCCATGTTCCCACCATAGTAGCTATAAACAAGAAACAACTGATGCAGAATTGCCATAGGTTTACTGACGGCGCGCTGAAATTATCCTGCGTAAGCAACAGCAATGTGGCTGCACCCAACAACCCCACCACGGCTGGCCTTAGACCTGAAAACACACTCTGTACGACTGGGGTACTCATGTATTTCAACAGCATCTTCGCTATCAATATCATAAGTATCAACGATGGGAGTATCAGGGCAACAGTAGCAGTGACACTGCCAAGAACCGACATACCATAACCGAAACCGGCATTGTGAACGGCAGAGTAGCCGCAATATGTGGCCGAGTTGATGCCTATCGGACCGGGAGTCATCTGACTGATTGCCACGATGTCGGTAAATTCTCCCGTAGTGAGCCAGCCGTGATTGTGCACCACCTCCCCTTGAATGAGCGACAGCATACCATAACCTCCACCGAAGCCGAACAGCCCGATTTGGAAAAACGTCAGAAAAAGCTTTAGGAATATCATGGCTATGACTTTTATTCTGTTGGTTTTATATACTGACCATAAACGTAGCCTCCTATACCCGCTAACAACACGATAAGTATCGGCGATACTCCAAGCATCCATATTGCCAAAGCACAGGCAATAGGTATCCAGCAGTTGGTAAGAGTTATCTTCGCATTCTTACCAAGTTTGAAAGTCGGCACGGCGATGAGGGCGACCACCGCAGGACGAATGCCACGGAATATGGCTGCCACCAACCTGTTGTCTTTAAACTCATGGAAGAACATAGCTATCGCAAGGATGATGATAAACGACGGCAACGCAGTGCCGAGACACGTGCACAGGGCACCACGCAGCCTTTTCAGACGGTAGCCTATGAACACGCTCATATTGATGGCCAACACGCCGGGACAGCTCTGGGCCACAGCCAAGATATCAAGAAAGTCCTCCTTGCTCACCCACTTGTTCTTGTCAACCACCTCCGCCTCAATCACGGGAATCATCGCATATCCTCCACCAAGCGTGAACAGACCTATCTTGAAAAACGTCTTGAAGCTCTCCAAATAGAAATTGTTTCTCTCCTCATCCATACATTATTTATAATCTCTGTCTCCAAACAGCTTGCAAACTTACAAAAAATTTTCCTAACACAAGGTTTTTCACACTGTGAAATTGTAATGCTAAATACGATATGCCGTTTTGTCATATACAGCAGACATATTGACAGAAAGCGAATATTGGTACACAACTTGCAATACCTTGTGTGAAAGCCAATGCGGATAGCGGAGGCAAGAGACAACAAACAGAAAATTAACTTAAAGAAAAGGAGATAGAATTATGTTACCAGTTAATCGCAGAAACCAATGGTTACCGGAAGTGTTTAATGATTTCTTTGACACCGACTTCATGCCTAAAACAAAGGCTACAGCACCGGCAATCAACGTTAAGGAAAGTGACAGCGACTATGAAGTTGAAGTGGCTGCACCCGGAATGACGAAAGACGACTTCAACGTTCACATCAACAAAGACGGCGACCTCACTATCAAAATGGAAAGCCGCAAAGAAACGAACGATGAAGACAAGAAGTCTCACTATCTGCGCCGCGAATTCTCTTACAGCAAGTTCGAGCAGACTCTGATACTGCCCGATGACGTGAAAAAGGAGGATATATCCGCCAAGGTAAACGACGGGGTACTCACAGTGGTGCTCCCTAAGATGAAGAAAGAAGAAGTGAACGTAGTTCGCCAAATAACAGTAGATTAATTGTTTTTCAGTAGTTTTTAGTCGCCCGGACACGTGAAGTGCCCGGGTTTTTATTTGTCTCCCTACAAAGGCATACACATACATTAAAAAACTTTAAATAAATCAAGAAAATACGTAAAGTTATATTAATTTTTAATATTTTTGCACCAAAGGACTATGGGAATACTTGCAGATTTGATGTTGATAACGAAACATTCATTTCTGCCAACATGAAATACGTTAATTTTAATAATTAATATACTGAACCAAATCAAAAATGTGTATGAAATTTCATCAAAAAACACGTTTCTTATTGCTTCTGTCGTTGGCACTCGTTATGCAGCTCGCTGCTTACGCGCAGAACGTATCGCTAAAAGGTGTCGTGGTTGACTCCGACGGTGAGCCTCTCATCGGAGCCTCCGTCTTGCAGAAAGGCTCTACCAACGGTATCACGACAGACATAAACGGTGAATTCAAAATCTCCGTCCCCGCTAAATCAACACTCGTAGTGTCTTACATCGGTTATGAGACTGTCAACGTTTCCGTGAATGGGCGTTCAACGGTTTCCGTAACACTGCAACCGTCATCTTCAATGCTCGACGAGGTGGTGGCCATCGGTTACGGAACAGTGAAAAAGAGAGACCTCACGGGTGCCGTCTCGTCTGTAACGGGTAACGACCTCGCCACGGTGCCAGTAACATCCGCCGCCGCCGCTTTGCAGGGTAAGGCCGCCGGCGTCAACATCGTTACACAGAACAACGCCCCGGGCGCAAGCCTCAACATAACAGTGCGTGGCGGTACGTCTATCACCCAGGACACCGAACCGCTTTATATCGTGGACGGTTTTGAGATGTCAGACGCTTTGACAAATATTGATATCAACGATATCGAGACTATCGACGTGCTCAAGGATGCCTCCTCAACGGCAATCTATGGTGCCAAGGGTAGCAACGGTATCATCGTAATAACCACAAAGTCGGCTCAGAAAGGAAAGACGAAAGTTGACTATAACGCTTATTTCTCTTTCGACACGCTGTCCAAGAAACTGAAAATGCTCCAAAACGCCGCCGATTACGTGGCTTATCAATATGAGTATTCTGAGCTCAACGGCAAGACGTCAATGTGGAGTGTCGGTTACGATGATGCATACGGCGTTGACCAGCCTGACTTCTACTCTGGCGTTTACAGCCGTATAGCAAGCCGATATGGAGATTCTTACGCCATTGACTGGCAGGACGAGGCCTTCGGTGGCTCTGCCCTGACACAAAACCACAACGTAAGCATCTCTACCGGCAACGACAAGACGCAGATGCTCATTTCATACAACTACACAGGTCAGGACGGCCTCCTCGCCAACCACGACTATGCGCGTAACGCCGTCCGCGCCAAAATAAACTCTGAACTGTGGAAAGGCGTGAAGCTCGACTTCGGTATGTTCTTCTATAACAACCAGACGCATGGCGGCGGCTCGTATTCGGGTATGAAAAACGTGCTCCTCCAGCCTATCAACGGCGGTACGCTGTTCTCAGAGGATGAACTCTTAAACACGCAGACCTACGCCACCTACCGTGGTCTCGACAGTACTTTCGATACCCCTAACCCACTCGTACAGAACGAGGCCTCCACTTCCGAGAGCCGTGACCGTCGCCTCGAGGTAAATGCCGGTGTTACAATCGACATCTGCAAGTACCTCACATGGCGCACCGCCGGCAACTATGTGGCTAAGTGGGGCAAGAGTACGTCTTTCGCCGATGAGAACTCCACTTCTTACCTCATCGACCAGGCGAACACCGGTATGGAAGGCTCTATCTCCAACAGCGAGAGTTACAGCTGGAATATCGACAATACTCTCAACTACAACCAGACGTTCAAGAAGGTGCACAACCTGAACATCATGCTCGGTCAGGAATACTCCTACAGCGAGAGTGAGAAAAACGGCATCGACCTGAAACAGTTCCCTTATCCTAACCACGGATTAGATGACATCTCTAACGCTACTGTTTCGTCAAAGACTTCCGGACACTCCCACGGCAATATGCTCTCCTTCTTCGGACGTGCCAACTACAACTACGATGAGCGTTACCTCATCACGGCTACTTTACGTGCCGACGGCTCCTCTAAGTTCGCAAAAGGAAACAAGTGGGGCGTTTTCCCATCAGCTTCAGCCGCATGGCGCGTGTCTCAAGAGAAATTCTGGCAGAATGGCTCTGTTAACAAATGGTTCAGTAACCTGAAACTGCGTGTCGGCTATGGTATCACCGGTAACTGCAACATCGGCAGCAACCTCTACCAGACTACCGTCTCGCAGACCACATATCCTATGAACAACAACGAGAACGATGCGGCTTACGTCATGAGTACCACGCTCGGCAACTCCAACCTGAAATGGGAGACCCTGCACGCCACCAACGTCGGCGTTGACCTCGGCTTCTTCAAGAACCGCCTCAACATCACCGTTGACTGGTACAACAACGAGATTTCCGATATGTTGATGCAATGCTCCATTCCTAAGTCAAGCGGCTACTCCTACCAGTACCAGAACGTGGGCAGTATGCGCAACAGGGGCTGGGAAATACAGCTCAACTCAACGAATATCGTGAACCGCAACTTCCGCTGGTCAACTTCTCTCAACCTGTCGTTCAACCGCTCTAAGGTCATCAAACTTGAGGGCGACGTAGAGTACAAGACATTCTCCGTCGGCGGCAACCGCTCCGGTACCGTCAACTACTATGCTATGGTTGGCCATTCTCTCGGTGATATGTATGGTTACAAATACGAGGGTGTCTATACCACAGATGATTTCTATACAGACGCCGACGGCAACTATGTACTTAAAGACGGTGTTGTTAAGCCTTACGAGGGTACGGCACAGCCTGGTGACATCAAGTTCGCCGCCGACAACGATGACCCCGACAACCCGCAGTTCACACGCAAGCTCGTGAAGATTGGTAACGGCTCGCCTGACTGCACCGGTGGTTTCGGCAACACGTTCTACTACAAGGGTTTCGACCTCAACATCTTTATGAAGTTCTCTATCGGCAATGATGTTTACAATGCCACTAAGCACTCCATGAGTCCATACGCTCCTTACCAGAACGTGCCGGCGGAGTTCGGTAACAACTACTACCGCCTCATAGACCCAAGCACAGGCCAGAAGGCATCAAGTCTTGAGCGTCTCGCTGAACTCAACCCTAATGAGAGCAGTCGCACATGGAGTCTCGCTTCCACGAACATCAACTATATCACGTACCCTTCCTCATATTATGTTGAGGACGGCTCTTACCTGCGTATCTCACAGGTTACTCTCGGTTATACCTTCCCGAAGAAATGGATGCAGAAAGTACACGTGTCCAACTTGCGTATCTACTTTACAGCCAACAACCTCGCTACCATAACAGGCTACTCCGGCTATGACCCTGACGCTTCGGCCGCCAACGACTATGTTATCTGTACTCCGGGCTACGACAGCAGCACATACCCACTGTCGCGCAGCTATGTTATCGGCTTAAACCTTTCGTTCTAACTTTCAGCTCGTAATTATCATGAATACTAATTATATTTTAAAAGGCATCAGGAACTTGACATTTGCAGCATTAATAGCCGCTCCCGCTTTGTTCCTCTCATCGTGCAACGACACGCTCGATATGCCATCTTATACAGAGAACGACCTTGATTTCGTGTTCAGCGACCTCGACAAGGCGGAACTTTTCGTGAAGGGCTGCTACCGTGGACTTATCCACGAGGAACAGTACAGGCAGTTCAACACTGGTGAGACGGTTACACACCCGGCGGAGGAGGACCTCTCCGGCTCGAAATATGCCATTGCCAACTACTATTACGACCCGATTACGCCTTATACACTGTCAACGACATACAGCGAGTGCTACCGTATCATCGAACAGTGTAACGTGGGTTTGAAATACATAGCCAACCTTCCGGAGTCTGACAGGCGCAACGCTTTCCGTGGCGAGATGCTCATGGTCCGCGCTTACTGCTATCATAACCTCATCCGCTTCTATGGTGACGTGCCGGCTGTCTGGTCGGCTCTTGAGGACCTCGACCCTGATGATGAGAGTACTTTCTACCCCACGAGAACAAGCCGTGATGAGATTTACGACCATATCATTGCTGATATGCAGGAGGCTGTTCAATATATCCCTTGGTACAGCGAATGTGACTATGGCACTCCGGAACGCCTCTCCAAACAGGCGGCGCTCGGCATCCTCGCACGTATCTGCTTACATGCCGGCGGCTACTCCCTGCGCTGGGACTTAGAAACTAACGACCCTTCCACGCTTGAGCTTAAACGCCGTGATGATGCGGCTAAGGTGCGTGAGTTCTACCAGATTGCCGATGATGCCCTGAAACAGATTATCGATCGCGGTGAGAACAAACTGATACAGTCATCCGGCGACATGAGCGGTTTCCAGACTCTGTGGTGCAATTTCATGCAGCGTAACTATGGTGCTACGTCCGACGAGATAATGTGGCAGATAGCAGAATATGGCACTACAACCAACTCTACTTTCGGTGTTTACAACGGTCAGCCAGGCTCCTCCGGCGGTCTTTACGGACAGCGTAAGACGCTCCAGTTCAAACTCCCTACTTATTATCTCTCTTTTGATGAGAACGACACCCGCCGCGATGTTACCTGCTGCGACTACAGCGTAACGTTCCTGAAAACAAACGATATTGATGAGGAATGGTCTAATGTGGGCACTACCTACTCCTGCATAATGAGCGGCAAGTTCCGTATCGAGTGGGGCGTCGAACCGGCTGCGGCAAGCCAACGCAACGTGGACATCCCTGTCCTCCGCTATGCCGACGTGCTTCTGATGTATGCCGAGACACAGAACTACCTCAACAATGGACCGACAGCCGCCGCTATCAGTGCCTTGCAACAGGTGCGCGACCGTGCCGGCATTGGCTCTATGGCAATCCCTACAACAGAGGACGACTTCCTTGAGGCTATCATGCAGGAGCGCAAATGGGAGCTCGCTGATGAGTTCACTCTCCGCAGCGACCTTATCCGCACTAACCTCCTCGACGAGCATATCCGTCAGGCACAGCAGGATCTTAAAGACCTCTCTGACAAGACGGGCAAATATGCGGGCATCGCTACTTACCGCCTCTACAAGTACTGCCAGAACTCGCAGACCTACGGCGACACGTTCCTCACTGTTCCATATATCGACATTACTGATCCTGACGAGATTGCTCTGATTGAGACTGCTCCTACAACTTCTTCGGCTTACGATGCTTTCAATGAGAAGATTGCTACAATATTGGCCAACCACGGTATTACCGATGGCTCTACCTGGTACGCTACCCGTATGTTCGAGGCTTGGAACAGCACTTACAACAAGAACTGCCGCCGTGCGGGTGGTTTCGGTATGGCTTCTGTCAGCACTATCTGTGTAGGGCAGTCCACTTACACTAAGGCTACCGGCTCAGAGGAAAATGGCGGCTCTTACCCGGAATGGGTTGCAGGTGACAATGGCTTGTACTATGCTTACGAGAAAAACAAGACGGAATTGCTGCCTTTCGCAAACTCTGCCGAAGGTCATCCTATGGTGGATAACCCGAACCTCACTCAACATCCGGGGTATGCCGAATAACAAATGAAATGAAACGAAATTTGACAATTAACTATATCACTAATTATTAAAATTAACGATTATGAAAAAATTTTTACTTTTATCTCTTGCTCTCGTAGCAGGTATGGCAGCTAATGCACAGGATGCTGTTAGCTATGATTTCTATCAAACTTTCGATTGGTGTGTCGTACTGAATGAGGAATATCAAGGAAACTACGACTTCGTCGACAAGACGGGTACTACTATCCAAATGGAAGGCACTATGCTCTGTGAGCAAGACGAAGAGTCTGGTGAATGGCATGCTGTCGCTGATTATTTGGACTATGGTATTTCTTTGACCACTGGCGAACTAACACCACGTTCTGAGATAGCTGCTGACGAGGCTTTTATCGGTTGGGGCGAGAACGGTCCTTCTCGTACTACTTGGATGTACGACTGGGGTACAACTGACTTTAACAATTATGTTGAAGGCACAAACTACGATGCCCTGACAGCAGATGACTGGGTTCCGGCTTTCAACGGTCTGAATTTCTTACGTAATGCAAACAGTGCAAGCCGTGAGGACACTTATCTCCAGTTGCCGGCATATCCTGGTCCTTGCACACTAAATGTATGGGTAGGCTCACAAGGTGGAAGTTATGCTGCTAACCTTCATGCTGTCGCTATTCCTGTTGTCGATGGTGTTGTTGGAGATGCTATTTCTCTTATAGATACTTCTGATTACACAGCTAAACGTTATCAGAAAGTTTCTTGCTCTTACTCCGGCGAGGGTAATGTTGCATGGCGTATTGGTTGTGACAAGATGGAATTTTACATCATGTACGTAACTATCGAGCCTGGAAATGATACTGGTATCGCTAACCTCACTCTCTCCAACAACGTAAACGCTCCTGTTTACAATCTCCAGGGTATGAGGGTTGACAGCAACTACAAAGGCATCGTTATTAAGAACGGTAAGAAACTTATCCAGTAATCAGGAATTTAGTTCATGCTGACATTTACAGAGTTTTCAAAATCCCGTGATTGTCGCATGAAACACAACATCTCCCCACGTATCAGAACAATTTTCTGCGTGGGGAGTGTGATTTTAAAAACAAACTTAAATCAAATAACGTGAAGAAATTATTTTTATTCGCAGTGTGCCTGTTGGCTTTGGCTTCCACTAATGCTTTCGCCGACGACGGAGACTTGTTGGCATTTCCTGGTGCACAAGGCTTCGGGCGTTATGCCACTGGCGGTCGTGGCGGTAGTGTTTATCATGTTACTTCCCTCGAAGACACCAATACGCAGGGTACATTCCGTAATGCAGTGAGCGGCACAAACCGTATCATCGTGTTCGATGTTTCAGGCGTCATAAAACTGACATCGGCTTTGGTAGTCAGCGGCAACAACACCATTCTCGGTCAGACTGCTCCCGGTGAGGGTATTCAGGTATATGGCGACCGTGTAAGTTTCTCCGGGGCAAGCAACCTTATCGTGCGCTACGTCCGCTTCCGTATGGGTGTAAACGGAACAAGCGAGCAAGATGCCTGCGGTATCGCCAACGGTACAAACATGATTTTCGACCATGTTACCGCTTTGTGGGGCAGGGATGAATGCTTCTCCATAAACCCTGACAATAAGGCTGACCTTGGCAGCATCACTATCCAGAACTCTATCATAGGTCAGGGATTGCAAGACCACTCCTGCGGTGGTCTTATCCAGACTGATGGGGGTGTTACCCTCTACCGTAACCTCTATATCGAGAACAAGACACGTAACCCGAAAGTAAAGGGCCTCAACCAGTTTGTCAACAATGTGGTTTACAACTGGGGTAACGGCGGCTGCTATATCATGGGCGGCTCCGAAGGAGACTCCTGGGCTGATATCGAGAGCAACTACTTTATGAACGGTCCATGGAACAGTGCCACTGCTGTTTTCACACGTGGTACTCCCACTTTCCGCTACTATGGTCCCAACAACTATTACGACAGTGACAAGGACGGTACTGTCAACGGTACTCTTATGACACAGGAAGAAACCTGTGGTAGGGAGAAACAAAATGATGGCAGTTACCTTTGGAGTACATGGATGGACAGCCGTGAGGCTCTTAATGAGGATATCACCGCATACAACGAGTCTAATGGCACATCAATTCAGACGATTCCTGAAATCACGAATATCATGACGGCAGAGGAGGCACTCTACTGGATTCTTGATAGTGTCGGTCCCGTGCTCCCCGTCCGTGACGAGGTTGACCAGTATCTCATTGACGAACTCGCATCTTTCGGTACTGAAGGTACAAAGAACGGTATCGCAACAGAGAAGACGCTCAGTCATGGCGGTACCGGCGTGCTCAGTGGCGGTGTGAAACCTACCGACTCCGATAACGACGGTATTCCTGATGAGTGGGAGATAGCCAACGGTCTTGACCCTAACAACGCCAGTGATGCTACCGAGATTGCGGCTAATGGTTATATGAACATCGAGAACTACTCGTTCAGTATCGTTACTCATTATCCTTACATCAAGAAACCTATCAACCTCGACGCTATCTCCAACAAGAACTCACTTGATCTCAGTTGGGAACTCAACAAAAACACCGACAACGGTTTCATCATTGAGATTTCCACCGACGGCAGCGAATATTCTGAGGTTGGACGTGTTGAGGCTGGCGTTACCGAATACGAGGTAACCGACCTTGAAGCAGACACCAAGTATTATGTAAGGGTTTGCGCCTACAACGATGATGAGAGCTTATATTCTGATTATGCTGAACTTGAGACTGCCACTATCGACGACCCGACAGCGCCTAAGCTTTCTGAAAACCCATACCCTGAGGATGAAAGCTCCTTAGGTATCGCTGCCGGTGTTGAATTCACATGGGAGAACACCACTCTCAAGTTTGGAGGTGCGTTGACATACGACTTATATCTCGGTACGGATGCCAACAATTTGGAACAAGTGGCAAGTGGCTTGACTGACAAGAAGTACTACGTTGAGGAACTGAATGCAAACACCACCTACTACTGGCGTGTTGACGCTACGAATGAGCTCGGCACTACCGAAGGCACAGTATGGTCGTTCTTTGCAGAGGCCGGCGGCAACTTGTTCACTGCTAACTTCTACACTCTGCCTGAGGAATGGTACGAGAAATACGGCTCTATAACAAGCAACACCGACGTATTCAACGGCGCCAACCAGTTGGTAACTATCGGTGGCATGCAGATTGGCTCCGGCGAAAACACTGTCAGGGTGGTCGCCATGGCTGAGGCTAACAATGCGGAAAGCACATCGGACAGTTATGGCCCTGCCACAGAAGACGACGCCGGTGCTTCCGACCGTTGCATACAGTTCTACACAACGGCAAGTGGCGGTTACCTGATAACACCGGAGGTTATCGGTCCTTGTTCTCTTACATTGTATTTGGGTAATCCTGAAACAAGTTCGAAGACAGTGAAACTCAGCACTGTCATTGACGGTACTACTACTCAGGTTGCCGACCTCACTCTCGGTGCCAAGAAGCGCGTCTATAAGTTCGTTTACGACTACAACGATGACAACGATGTGGCTTTCCGCATTGACAACAATGCAGTGAAATTCAACATCAACGATATCATCATCGACTCAACGCAGTCAAGCGGTATCTACAACGCTACTGCCAACAACAACGACAACGCCACTTTCTGTGTTGACGGCAACACGGTTATCGTCTCCAACGTGAAAGCCGGCTCCCGTATCGTTGTATGCGATATGTCAGGACGTGTCGTAACATCAACTACGGCAGCACCAGGCTCCACGTCAATCACCCTCACACCAGGGTTCTACATCATCGCAGCCCAAGGAGGCGCAATAAAGGTAATTCTCTAATTAAGAATTAAGAATTCGATGTGGGTGTAAACCAGTGTGACTGAAGCTGGATATATTCAAATGAAAAATGCGCCCCAAGCATCTATGGTGATGCAGGGGCGCATTTTTCATTCTTCCTGTTTTCGCCACTTAATTTAAAAATCGGTACCATAGAGTCAACAAGCAAGTGCAACATCACGAGCATTTTGATATTGTGTGTACACATATTTGTTAAAAAAGCATAAATATAATTATATTTTAAATTACAGATAGTGTTATTTAAAATTATATTTATAACTTTGCAGAACAAACAAGTAACATAAAGCGTAAGTCAAAACATTACAGCTAATGGATATTTCTTTTCAGAAAAAGAAACTTGAAAAGCTGGCATTGAACCCACAAAAGTGTCTGAGAGAATTAGGGAAAATACGTGCAACTCTATTTCTTCAACGAATAGACGATTTGTCAACAGCCCGAACACTTGAAGATGTGCGTTTTCTTCCAGGTCATTATCATGAATTGACAGGTGACAGAAAAGGACAGTGGGCTTGTGATTTAAATCAACCTTATCGGCTGATTTTCGAACCTCATGAAGACCCAATACCGACAGATGAGAATGGGAAATACGTCTGGATTGAGATAAAGGGTGTGGAAATAATAGAAATTACAAATTATCACGGAAAATAAATAATAGAAAAATGGCAACTTTAAGAAAATTCGTTCCTTCAGTATCTTTTCATCCTGGTGTTACACTTTCGGAAAAACTGAAAGAGACGAGGATGGGGGTAAAGGAGTTCGCTATACGTACATCAAAACCTGAAAAAACAATCTTCGCTGTCTTGAATGGTAAAAGTTCCGTGACTCCAGATATGGCTGTGGCATTTGAAAATGTCACGAAAATACCTGCTCATTTTTGGTTGGACAAGCAGCGTGCATACGATGAATACGTGGCACGTAAAAAGCGGGAAGAACAGCTTTCGGTTGAATATGAATGGGCACGTTCATTTCCTATTGCCGCAATGGTGAGATTTGGTTGGATTGCTGAATGTAAGACAATGGATGAGAAAGTGAAGTCGTTATTATCTTTTT
>JAJPZD010000039.1 GCA_021204605.1 Prevotella sp. | reverse complement strand
GCCTGGTAAACATCACCAGCCTTAAATCCAACTGTCTCCGCATTGATCTCGAAGACTACTTTCTTTGCAGCACGTCTCTTCGGTGCTGCCTTCTTTTCTGTAGCATTTTCAGCTGCAGCATTCTTTTCTGTTACTTTCTTTCCAGTCATGATCGGTAAATTTTTAAACCGTATTCTCCTGAATTACGATTTACCTTAAAATCGGGTGCAAATTTACTGCTTTTATTCAAACTTATAAAGTTTTTCTATAAATTAATTACATTTATTAAATGCTAAGAGGGTATTTTTCGCATTTTATTGATTTATGTCAATCCTAATCTGCAATTCCTTCAACTGCTTTTCATCAATATACGATGGGGCATCGAGCATCACGTCACGACCACTGTTGTTTTTCGGGAACGCAATACAGTCGCGGATGCTGTCAAGACCTGCCATTATGGAGACGAACCGGTCCAATCCGAAAGCTAATCCGGCATGAGGCGGCGCACCGTATTTGAACGCATTGATGAGGAAGCCGAACTGTGCCATAGCACGCTCCTCAGTGAAACCGAGAATACGGAACATCTTCTCCTGCAACTTACCATCGTAGATACGCAGACTGCCGCCACCAACCTCTATGCCGTTGCACACAAAGTCGTATGCCTTTGCCCGTACTCTTTCGGGATGCTCATCAAGCAGAGGAATATCATCAGGATTGGGCATTGTGAACGGATGGTGGGTTGACATAAGACGCTGCTCCTCATCGCTCCACTCGAACAGAGGAAAATCGATTATCCACAGACATTCGAACCTGTTCTTGTCTCGCAGACCGAGTCTGTCTCCCATCTCCAAACGCAGGGTGGAAAGTTGCGCACGTGTCTTGTTGGCATTATCACCACTCAAAATCAAAAGTAAATCACCATCATTGGCCTTTGTCTCAGTCTTGAGTTTTTGCCATACTTCAGCAGCATAAAACTTGTCGATGCTGCTCTTCGTAGTGCCATCAGCATTGAACTTAACCCATACAAGGCCTTTCGCACCGACTTGTGGCCTTTTCACGAAATCCGTGAGTTGGTCAAGCTGCTTTCTTGTATAGTCGGCACATCCTGGTACGCAAATACCACCAATATAAGCAGCATCGTTGAACACGCTGAAAGAGCCTGTTCCTTTAAGTACATCCATCAGTTCGATAAACTCCATACCGAAACGCAAGTCGGGCTTGTCACTCCCGAAACGCTTCATAGCCTCATGCCACGTCATCTGCTGCAACTTTGCCGGTAACTCCACGCCTCGCACTTCCTTGAACAGGTGCCGCGCCATATCCTCGAATATCTCCAATATATCATCCTGCTCCACAAACGACATCTCACAGTCGATTTGAGTGAACTCCGGCTGACGGTCAGCACGCAAGTCCTCATCACGGAAACACTTGGCTATCTGGAAGTAACGGTCGAAACCGCTTACCATAAGCAACTGCTTCAGGGTCTGCGGGCTTTGTGGCAAGGCATAAAACTGACCTGGATTCATACGTGAAGGCACCACGAAGTCGCGCGCTCCCTCCGGAGTACTGCCTATCAATATCGGAGTCTCTACCTCTATAAAATCTCTTGCATCGAGGAAATTCCTTATCAATATTGTCATGCGGTGGCGCAATTCCATATTGCTCCGCACACAACTACGGCGCAAGTCAAGATACCTGTATTTCATCCTCAGCTCGTCACCGCCATCGGTGTTGTCCTCGATAGTGAATGGAGGGGTGTCGCTCTGGCTCAATATGTTTATTGATGATACTATAATCTCGATATCTCCCGTTGGCAGATTTACGTTCTTGCTCTGCCGCTCATTGACAGTGCCCTTTACCTGAATGCAATACTCACGCCCCAACTTATTAGCCTCGGCACACAGCTCGACATTGTCGCTCTCGTTGAAGACAAGCTGGGTGATTCCATAACGGTCCCTAAGGTCAACGAAAGTCATGCCCCCCATCTTGCGACTACGCTGCACCCAACCGGCAAGGGTGACCTGTTTGCCTATATCGGAAATTCTTAATTCTCCACAAGTATTCGTTCTATACATAACAAAATTTTTTGAGTATGCAAAATTACATAATTTTGTTTGAATAACGTATTATTATGTTGACTGAAAACGAAAAAAAAAGAATTTTTCTTTGTTTGTAACAAGAATTTTAGTACCTTTGAAAAGTCTTTTGGAGAAAAGCATTTTTCTGTTGAATGACTACTATCGAAAACTTTAAATCTTATTTATTATAACAACTATGAGTTATCTTCGTTTTGAAAAGGCTCTTATGACCAACTTGGAAGAATCTCTTTCAAGGGAGTTGATACGTACTAACCGTTCCGGGGCTTACTCTAGTTCTACGATTGTTGACTGTAACACACGCAAGTATCATGGCTTGTTCGTTGTGCCAATACCTGAATTGGACGACGAGAACCATGTGCTGCTCTCCTCTTTGGATATTACAGTCGTTCAGCATGGCGTTGAATTCAATTTAGGACTACATAAGTACCAGGGCAACAATTTCAGTCCCGCTGGCCATAAGTACATCCGCGAGTTTAATTGCGACAAGATTCCTACTACGATCTATCGTGTAGGTGGTGTGTTGTTGAAAAAGGAAGTTGTCTTCCAGCATTATGAGAATCGTATATTGATTCGCTATACTATGGAAGAAGGGCAAGACACAACCACATTGCGTTTGCGCCCATTCTTGGCATTTCGCAGTGTAAGGCAGTTCACACACGAAAACAGTGTCGCCAGCAGGGAATACCACCTTGTTGACAACGGTATCCGCACATGTATGTATGCCGGCTACCCCGACCTCTACATGCAGCTAAGCAAGGCTAATCAGTTTGTTTTCACTCCCGACTGGTACAGAGGAATAGAATATCCTAAAGAGCAGGAGCGTGGATATGACTCCAATGAAGATCTTTATGTACCTGGCTACTTTGAGGTCAACATCAAGAAAGGCGAGAGCATCGTCTTTGCTGCTGCCACATCCGAGATAAAGAGCCGCACTCTGAAAAAAGCTTTCGAGGCGGAAGCGGGGGAAAAGAGGTCAAGAGACAATTTCTATAACTGCCTCGTTACCGCCGCACACCAGTTCTACAACCACGTCTCCGATGACGAGGTATATATTTTCGCAGGATATCCATGGTTCAAGTGCCGTGCCCGCGATACTTTCATCGCCCTTCCTGGCCTGACATTGTCAATTCTTGAACCTGACAATTTCGACATTGTGATGAAGACGGCTGCTAAGGGCATCCGCGAGTTTATGGATGACAAGCCCCTTACAGTGGCTATTTCAGAGATTGACCATCCTGACGTGTTCCTATGGGCTATCTGGGCTATCCAACAATATGCCAAATATCCTGGCGAGGAACAGTGCGTGAAGAATTACAGCAAGCTTGTCTGCGACATACTCGACTATTTCGTGGCTGGCAAGCATCCTAACCTGCGCCTCGACGATAACGGCTTAGTATATGCTAACGGTCGCGACAAGGCTATCACGTGGATGAACTCCACAGCTAACGGCCGCCCTGTTGTTCCACGCACGGGTTACATCGTTGAGTTCAACGCTCTTTGGTACAATGCACTCAAATTCGGTGCTCGTTTGGCAACAGAAGCTGGCTACAACAAGAAGAAAATTGAAAATTGGGAGAGCATTGCGGAGACTTGCAAGCAGTCGTTCGTAAGTACTTTCATGAACGATTACGGCTACCTGTTCGACTATGTTGACGGCAACATGATGGACTGGAGCGTCCGTCCTAACATGATATTCCCGGTGGCATTCGACTATTCCCCTCTGTCTGCCGACCAGAAGAAGAGTGTTTTGGACATCTGTACCCGTGAGTTGCTCACTCCTAAGGGTCTCCGCTCACTGTCTCCTAAGAGTGGCGGTTACAACCCGATGTATGTCGGCCCGCAATACCAGCGCGATTATGCTTACCACCAGGGTACGGCTTGGCCTTGGCTCGGTGCATTCTATATGGAGGCGAACCTGCGCCTTTACAAGCGTACTCGTTTCAGTTTCATAGAGAGGCAAATGGTGGGTTACGAGGATGAAATGACTATCAACTGTCTCAGCACCATTCCTGAGATGTCCGATGGCAACCCGCCGTTCCGTGCCCGTGGCGCCGTCAGCTTCGCCATGAACGTGGCTGAGATTTTGAGGACGTTGAGCCTTCTCGAAAAGTATTCATATATAAAATAATGAAAGGAGGATGACTATATGAAAGTTTTAATGTTTGGTTGGGAATTTCCTCCTCATATTCTCGGAGGTTTAGGTACTGCAAGTTACGGTATAACCAACGGCCTTGCCGCACAAGGTGATTTGGAGATTACATTCTGTCTTCCACGTCCCTGGGGCGACGAGGATAAGAGTTTTATGAATATTATCGCTATGAATGCGGTGCCTATTGCCTACCGTGACGTTTCTTACGACTATGTCAAGAACCGTATCGGCAATGTGATGTCACCTGAGACATATTATAGTCTGCGTGACCATTTATACGCTGACTTCAATTATATGGCACTCAATGACTTGGGCTGCATCGAGTTCTCCGGTAAGTATCAGGACAACCTGCACGACGAGATAAACAACTATTCAATCGTTGCCGGTGTCGTTGC
>JAJPZD010000147.1 GCA_021204605.1 Prevotella sp. | reverse complement strand
AAAAATTACGATTATGGCAAGACCGATAGAGGAGACCCCGATAATAACGGGTGAGGATGCTGAGCGTTTCTTGGAGGAGATAAAAAATCCCATTCCAGAGAGTCCAGAGAAGATTGCGCATGCAATGGAGGTATATGAACACTTTAAAGCTATCGCACGATTTGATTTATGATAATAGATGATTTTGATTTGGTGTCGTTGAGCGCCGATACAGAAATAAAGCCGTTCAGATGTTTAGACAAGGATTTGAACGACTTTTTTGTTTGCAGATTCCAAAAATTATTTGGAGGAGCTTATGGCGGCGACTTATCTACTTGAGGATCCGTCATGCGGAAAGACAGTGGCCTATTTCAGTCTGCTTAATGACAGTTTGACTGCTGACCCCGAGAATCGTTCAGAATGGAACAGGCTGAACAGGAATATCCACAATTCGAAACGAAGGAAACAATACCCTGCGGTGAAGATAGGCAGGTTGGCAGTGTCGGAGGAGTATAAAGGTAAAGGAATTGGAAGCAACATCCTCGATCTAATAAAAATATTGTTCACCCGTAAAATCCGTTCTGGTTGCCGTTTTTTGACTGTGGATGCATACAAGGATGCCGTTGTATTCTACGAGAATTCGGATTTCCGCATCATTTCGAAGAAAGAGGATAAGGACACTTGTCCGATGTACTATGACCTGAAACGGTTCTTGACAGAGACGAAATAAATTTATAATTTTTAATTTTTCATTAGATAACATTCGGCTTGCCGCATCAAACTCTTAATTCTTAATTCTTAACTCCCCACCCTCATACATCAGAAAATCATATATGTTCATAATGATGATTCCATCCTCGTTCTGGTATGTCGCCGTGGGTGTACCGACAACAACAATCTTCTTATTAGTTGACTCTATGGGATGGAAACATCTAAAGGCAATAATTCTAAATGGTTATTTTGGCATATACTATATAGTAGGAAGTATTGTATTACTTCCAAAGTGGCTCGTTTTCCCAGCCAGATGGGAAGCCCATTGCTGCGACATCGACATTAGGATATGCCTTCAATAATGATTTTAATTGCAGTTTGAAATCGTTGTCCAAATGAGTGGCGTCCTGCAAATATGCAAGACAGCAAAGCTGGGCATAGAGTTTGGTTCGAAGTGTTATGGAAGCATTGATCCAGTCGCCTTTCAGCTTACTGGGTAACTGTGGTTTCAGAGGGTATCTTCTGTTCCATGTGCGTGAGTGATGTGCAAGACAGTTGCGCAGGGCAACAGCGCATTTACACCAGCTCTCAAGATATTCGTGCTGTGGCAAGTTAAATTCTCTCGCAATTATCTTCTTAAGTTTATTATCTTTTAGATTGCAGAATATCTTTGATAATGTACCGAATGAAACAACTTCCAAAGTTTTCCATACAGGAGGAATTATCGGATTGGAGTATTTGTCAAAATGCTTCTGGATAAAATCTTCTTTTGAACGGAAAACTTCCTGCTGAACACGAATGGAACAATCGGTAAAGATTTTGTTATCAGCAAACAGGCTCCTGTCAAGTATCCAGAATGAACCGTAAGCCATCGAAAAATGATGTATGAGCTTCGAGCGAAGATCTATTTCAAAACTTTGTATGGCAGTAAAAAGCAAAGCCCGCAGTTTCTTATCAAAATAATACAGACTGACGGCATTGTCGAAATAGCTGTTAGGCTTGAATACATGAGTTATCTTGTCCTGTTCCATCGGACGGAGATAATTAGCCAGACGGAAATAACTCATGATTTTTAACTGTGCTAAAGTATCATTGTCATCTCTGATGATTAGGCCCCGGTCTTTCAGCATTTGAAGAATCTGGGGATAATCCAATGGTTGTTTTGTATAATCCATAAGTGTATAAAAGCAAAAGTTCCGCCCTGGTACGCATTAATAAGAGGCGTGGCGGAAATTGTCAATGCAAAGATAATGCTTTTATTTTAGCACTGCAAGTTTTTCAAAAGAAATCAGTAAAAAAAGCATTTTGAGCCATAAATTTACATTCAAATAAGTAATGCAATACCATGAAAAATCTTAACTTTTCTAATAAAATATTGCATTTTCAAAATAATTCGTGATGTTGTACTTGTTAGTTGACTATATTTTTGTTGTTGTATGTCCAATTGCAGGTGCGCCGATTATCGTTAAACTCAGAAGTAACTAAGCTCTCCCCTAATGGGGGGGGGTTGGTGGGGCTTATTTTCCCCCTGCTTCACTCATCAAAAAATCACAAACATTCATGATGATGATTCCGTCCTCGTTCTGGTATGTCGCCGTGGGTGTACCGACAACAACGATTTTCTGAAAACCATCCTTGATTTTCAGCAGAGAACTGAATTCTTGTTGCCTCTTGTCTTGAGAATCCAATGTCAAAGCCGACTGTATATAATACCTCTTGTAACCCTTGTTACATACAAAATCAACCTCTAAATTAGACCATTTCCGCTTACCATCAGCAGTCTGCAACAACACAGGAACCTGTCCGACATCCACTGACATCCCCCGCAACCGAAGCTCGTTGTAAATAGCGTTCTCCAACAAATGGGTAAACTCAATCTGCCTGAAATCCAATCTTGCGTTGCGCAATCCCAAATCCTCAAAATAGTATTTCGACGGAGTGTCAATATACCTCTTTCCCTTGATATCGTACCTCACTGACTTATTAATCAGGAATGCGTCCTGTAGCAAGTCCAAATATATCTTTATAGTGTCATTTTTAATACTGCTATGCTTTACAGTCTTAAAAGTATTCGCTAATTTGGTAGGATTTGTCAAACCACCTATGTTCGAGGCGATTACGTTTATCAATTCCTCAAGGTCATCATCGTTTTGCAAGTTATACCTCTCTTTGATATCCTTTATGTAGGTATGGGTGAACAAGTTTTTGAGATATTCCACCTTCTGACTTACATCATCCTTCAACGCCACTTGCGGAAGTCCTCCGTAGGTCATGTACTCATTCAGTAAATCATATCGGTTACCATCCGCGTGGACTGACATAAATTCCTTGAACGACAAAGGAGCAATCCTTATCTCGTCTCCCCTGCCCCTGAAATTAGTAATCACATCTTTTGATAGAAACTTTGCATTACTGCCTGTTACGTAAACATCGGCATTCTGAACCTTCAGAAAACTGTTCAGCACATCAGAAAACTCCGGCACAAGTTGCACCTCGTCAATAATGATATAGTGCATCTCGTCATCCACGAATTGACTGTCAATATAAGCAAGAAGCGCATCGGGATCTCGCAGAGCCTGATTTCGACGATCTTCAAGGTCAACCATAATAATATGCCTGTCGTCTATTCCCTGTTCCTTTAAATGTTTACGGAACAATACAAACAACAGATATGACTTACCGCAACGCCTTAAACCGGTTACGATTTTTATCATTCCGTTATGCTTACGGGATATCAGCCTTTGCAAATGTATATCTCGCTTTATCTCCATTGGATTTTTTTATATCATGTTATATTTTTTACCAGCGACAAAAGTAACTATTATTTTTATACCCACCAAACTCCCATTTGATTTTTTTATATCATTTTATACTTTTTACCAGCACATATTCTATAACGGACGCAATGCTTTCTATGTTAATATTTGTTAAAAGAAACGGCCATTCCGTGAAGTGGTGTAAGGAAATCTGTAACTTTGCAATAGGAATAGCATCAATAACTAAATTGAAAACAGGAGGAGAATTATCATGGCAAGACCTATAGAGGAGACACCAGTGATCACTGGAAAAGATGCTGAGCGTTTCGAGGAAGAGATTAAGCATCGGAGACCCGAGGATCCTGAGAATATCAGGCGTGGGCGCGAGCTGTACGAGTATTTCAAAGCGAAGGGTGCATTTGACAACATATGGGGATGAGCATCGGCGAATTCAGACTCGTGCTGCTGCGGGAAGATACGGAGATAATGCCGTTCAAATGCTCGGACGAGGATTTGAACGATTTCTTGTTCTCCGACGCTAAGAAATACCGCAGACAAATGCTCGCTGTCACCTACCTTATCGAGGATGAGCGGGCAGGGAAAACCGTAGCGTATTTCAGCCTGCTGAACGATATGCTGAGGTCGGATCCTAACAGTTGTGTCAGTTGGAACAACGTGAGCCGGCGTATCGACAACCCTAAGCGCAGGAAACAATATCCCGCAATCAAGATAGGCCGTTTGGCTGTGTCGGAGGAATATGCCGGGAAGGGTGTCGGGAAAGATATCCTCAATATCGTCAAGTCCATGGCTGCATACGGAAGCCTCTCCGCCTGCCGTTTCCTGACGGTGGACGCATATAGGGATGCCGTGGGGTTTTATGAGAAGATGGGGTTTCGCTTATTCCTGTCGAAGGAGGGCAGTCCGACTTGCTCGATGTACTACGACCTTATGGACTTCATGGAGAAGGGGAAATAAGGACGGCTTTTAATCATAGTTGATATTAATTACTTTTTCATATATGTTAGCATGAATGCTTTGCATTTGCGCTTGTCCTGGCGGGCGTAGGCGATGCTGTAAGGGGAGTATCTGTCGAAGATGTCCAGGCCGCGCCCCATGGTGATTATCCAGCCGGTGTCGGTCTTTATGCAACGGTCGTGGAAATCAGTAATCTTATAGGTGAACT
>JAJPZD010000249.1 GCA_021204605.1 Prevotella sp. | reverse complement strand
CAATAAGGCAGAACCCATCTGGCATGATTGCCACATCAACATTTTTCTTCCAACCCGTCATTAAATCGCCCAAACGGTAGCCCGCCTCGGCGGAACCAATGCCGATAACAGCTCCTGCCACGACATCTCCCCAATGATGACGGTTGCGTATCACCCTGTCGGCGGCGGTGAATAATGCAACGCTATATCCAGCGACACTTATCCATGCACTTTTCTTGCCAAACTCCTTGTGCAGTATCGTAGCACCGCAGAATGCCATTGACGTATGCCCTGATGGGAAGGAATGGCGGTCGGTACCATCCGGGCGTGTTGAATGTACGCTGTATTTCAAAGCATACGTCAGTCCCACATCAATGGCGAATGATGTCGCTGTGTTCACCACCATACGTTTCCAAGAGCTCTGCGAGCCCACGCCGGCTCCTTTCAGCACATAAACAGAGGCTATCGGCACGTATTGAAGTACGCCGTCGATTCCGTCACCATGGTATTGTTTGTATTGCCCCATGGCGCAGACTGAAAATGAGATTGCAAAAGCAAAAAGGATTAACTTGCGGAACATGATGACAAACTTACATATAATTTCTGGATTATTGTAATTTATATGGATAAAAAGTCGGTTTTACAAGACATTATTGTTTTTCTTTGTTTGATAATTTACATTTTTGTACCTTTGCAGCCGAAAAATAAAAATGTCTTTCTTAAAGGATAAGATATGATTACTTCAAGAAAATTCATAATCGCGGCTGCCACGGCGGTTGTAATAATTATAGGATTGTGCTATTATTATTTCTTCTCGGCTATGCTTTCTGGCGGTGAGAACCAATTTGTTTACATTGATGATGATGACAATATCGACTCGGTGTATGCCAAACTCCAACCTATTTCCACTCAGCATGGTATGACTGGGTTTAAAACTATCGCAAGGCATGGCGCGTATGCCGACAAGATACGTACAGGCAGATATGAGATTACAAAGAGGAATGGGGCTTTCACAGTGTTCAGAAAATTCAAAAGCGGCACTCAGTCGCCAGTGTCTCTTACCATTCCAAGCGTCAGGACGGCGGACAAGTTGGCGGATGTGCTCTCCAAAAAACTGATGCTCGACAGCCTTTCTATTTATCAGGCTCTTACCGATTCAGCCCAATGTGCAAAATATGGTTACACGCCGGAGACAATTTTGTGCATGTTCATCCCCAATACTTACGAGGTGTATTGGAACATCACGTTAGACAAACTTCTTGACAAGATGGAAACCGAGAGTGAGAGATTCTGGAACGTTCAACGACAGAAAAAGGCTTCTGATATGGGACTCACAAAAGTGGAGGTCATCACCTTGGCAAGTATCGTTGACGAGGAGACTGCCAATGACGCCGAGAAGCCGATGATAGCCGGCATGTATTACAACCGTCTGAAAGCAGAGATGCCTTTGCAGGCTGACCCTACGATAAAGTTTGCCCTGAACGATTTCAACATCCAAAGGATATATCATAATATGCTGAAAGTTGACAGCCCGTATAATACATATATGTATGAGGGGTTGCCGCCGGGGCCGATACGCATACCATCGGTGGCCGGTATTGATGCAGTGCTTAATTATACACATCATGATTACCTCTATATGTGTGCGAAAGAGGATTTCAGTGGTACTCATAATTTCGCTGAGACCTACGAGGAGCACCTGCAAAATGCAGCGAGATATACTGCGGCATTGAATGAAAGGGATATAAAATAACATTATGATATGTAATCAGCGTATGTTGTTTGCAATATGAAAGAAAATACGTCTTATAGTATGCCATTTGTTGCATATATTACGTTTTTAAGAACAAAATATTCAGAAAAATATATTTCAATTGGCATTAATGCAAATTATTATGTATCTTTGCGGTGATTAAACATCTTTACGGTTATGGCTAACAACGAGGAAAAGAAATGTGACGACAAGAAAAGTCTCAGTTTTGTTGAGCAGATAGTTGAGAACGACCTTGCGGAGGGCAAGAACGCCGGGAGAATCCAGACCCGTTTTCCGCCGGAGCCTAATGGCTACCTGCATATCGGGCATGCCAAGGCGATATGCATGGACTTTGGTGTCGCAGAGCAGTACAACGGTGTCTGCAACCTGCGTTTCGATGATACCAACCCAAGTAAGGAGAATACAGAATATGTCGACTCAATTCTCTATGACATAAGCTGGCTCGGTTTCCACTGGGGCAACGTGTATTACGCCTCCGATTATTTCCAGCAGCTGTGGGACTTCGCCGTGTGGATGATCAAGCAGGGCAAGGCATATATCGACCAGCAGACAAGCGAGCAGATTGCAGAGCAGAAGGGTACGCCCACGCAGGCTGGTACGCCCTCTCCTTACCGTGACCGTCCGATAGAGGAGAATTTGGAACTGTTCTACAAGATGAACACACCGGAGGCGGAGGAGGGCTCCATGGTGCTGCGTGCTAAGCTCGATATGGCAAATCCGAACATGCACTTCCGTGATCCGATAATCTACCGTATAATACATACACCGCACCACCGCACGGGAACGAAATGGAACGCCTATCCGATGTATGATTTCGCACACGGTCAGAGCGACTATTTCGAGGGTGTCACACACTCTATCTGTACTCTCGAATTTGTACCTCATCGCCCTCTTTACGATGCTTTCATCGATGACCTGAAAATAATGAACGGACAGGGCGACAACATGAATGACTTCCGTCCGCGGCAGATTGAGTTCAACCGCCTGAACCTTACTTATACGGTGATGAGCAAGCGCAAACTCCTCGCCCTCGTCACAGAGGGTCTTGTAAGTGGCTGGGACGACCCGCGTATGCCTACTCTCTGTGGTATGCGCCGCAGGGGTTATTCTCCTGAAAGCATAAGGAATTTCATTAAAAGTATCGGCTACACTAAGTTTGATGCTCTCAACGATGTCTCCTTGCTTGAGGCTGCCGTAAGGGATGACCTCAACAGACGTGCCATAAGGGTCTCTGCGGTAATCAATCCGGTGAGACTCGTTATCACCAATTATCCTGGTGGACAGACAGAAGAGATGGTGGCTGTGAACAACCCGGAGAATGAGGCTGATGGAACGCATACCATCACTTTCAGTAAGTATTTGTGGATGGAGCGTGAGGATTTCATGGAGAACGCTCCCAAGAAATTCTTCCGCATGACACCAGGTGCTGAGGTGCGCCTGAAAAACGCCTACATCGTGAAATGCACAGGCTGTACGAAAGATGCGGCTGGCAACATAACGGAGATACAGGCTGAATATGACCCGACAAGCAAGAGTGGCTTGGAGGGTGCCAACCGCAAGGTAAAGGGTACTCTCCACTGGGTGAGCATCGACCATTGCCGACAGGCTGAGGTGCGTATTTATGACCGTCTGTTCTGTGTTGAGAATCCTTCTGTCGAGAAATGCGATTTCAGGGAATTGCTTAATCCTGATTCTTACAAGGTCTTGGACAATTGTTTTGTTGAGGACTATGCCGCACGTATGAAACCGGGCGACTATCTGCAGTTCCAGAGAATAGGCTATTTCATGGCTGACTTGGACTCTACACCCGACAAACTTGTCTTCAACAAGACAGTAGGTCTTAGGGATACGTGGTCTAAGATTAATAAACGGTGAATAGTATTTGTTATTTAACTTATCTATAAAGTAAGGAGTTCCCAAAATTTTGAGATTTTTGGGAACTCCTTTATTTGTAAGCCCTCTATCACTTGTCAATTGTTGACCGTGCCGCCCACAATATCCAAAAGTTCGTTGGTGATTGCCTGCTGACGACTCTTGTTATATTGCAAGTTGAGATCACGAAGCAACTCATCGGCATTGTCTGTGGCAGTCTGCATGGCTACCATTCGAGCTGCATGCTCACTGGCGTTGCTGTCCAATAAAGCGGTGTAGATCATCAGGTGTAACAACTTCGGAATAAGCACAGAGAGGATGCTGTCCATATCCGGCTCAACGATGAAATTGTCGTTAAGAGGCTTTGCCATCTCCTGCTCTGTCTGCATTCTTGTATCCCCTCTTTTTTTAAGATACTCCTGAGTTTTCTTTGTCGCTATTATTGATGACAAGTCTCTTTCACGATCGCCTCCAAGCTCCGAAGTCAAGTCTATCGGCAAGAATGTCTTGCGCGTGAGAATCTGGGAACCCGCACTCTTGAAATGGTGATAGAACATCTCCACACGGTCTATCTCCCCATTGATGAATTTCTGCCCTATTTCTACCGCCAAGTCAATACACGATTGCACATTAGGCTTGTCTGCCATTGTAGAGAAATTGCCCCCGCTTTTCAAACCGAGTTTTGCCACTTTCTCTGCGACTTTGCGCCCTACGGGATAAACGATGATATTATCCTTACCGAGATGACTATATTCATTAACTGCCTGCTGCATCAGTTTTATGACGTTAGAGTTGAAACCTCCGCACAGGCTGCTGTTTGATGAGTAAACCACCAAGGCGATACGCTTTACAGGGCGTTCTCTACTGAATACCGTTTCCGCATCTGCCTCCGATGCCAAGAATATCTTAAGAATATGCTCAAGCATGGTCTCATACGGCAGCATATTCTCAATCATCATTTGTGCATGGTGGAGCTTTGATGATGCAACCATCTTCATTGCACTCGTAATCTTACGCGTGCTGTTGACAGA
>JAJPZD010000221.1 GCA_021204605.1 Prevotella sp. | reverse complement strand
ATGGTAAAAAGGAGTTGAACATTGTCATAGAGACAAAAGACGTGCCTAACGATGAGGCCAAGCGGACTGTTGAGGATGCGAAGATAAACAATGCGGAAAGATTCTTCCAACAGCTAAAACTTAACGGTTATGAAGTGAAATTCTGCCGCCAGTTGCATAACCAAAAAATCGCAAACATTATAAGTGAGTTGATAGTGGTTTAAAATCAACGGATACACTGTGATTATCGTCTTGGACCTTTTATTTAAGTACATTCAGAAAACTCTAAAACATACGTTTGTTTTGTTGTTGTTTCAATTTTCGTTATCTTTGCATACTTGTTAGGTATTATCATGAAAAAGAAATTATTAATAGACGACTTGATACAAAGTGCGAAAGACTTTTGCATTGAACAAAATTCTATTTACCATAAAGAGCTGTTTGGAGTGACCGATGGTAAGGCAATAGGTACATTTGCAGAGCATCTTTTCAAGAATTTTCTTGAAAAAAACTTTGATTTAGATTTAGGTAATTCCGCCAAAGGTTTGGATTTACCATCGGTGAATACCGACATCAAAGTTACATCTATTAAGCAACCACAGTCCAGTTGTCCATACAAGGATAGCAAACAGAAGATTTACGGATTGGGGTATAATCTAATAGTTTTCGTTTACAATAAAGTTGATGATTTAAAGAAAAAGAAAGGTATATTTAATTTTATCTCATGCTCATTTATAGAAGCAGAACGGACGGCAGATTACCAGACAACTATAGGTTTGCACAACATTATTGATAATAATGGTAATGTTGAGGATATATTTGCTTTTCTTTGCGACCATAAAATACCTGCTGATGAGGTAACATTATTAAACATCGCAAATGACATTCTCAAAAAACCACCTAAAATAGGTTATATAACTATCTCCAATGCATTACAGTGGAGACTTCAATATGGTAGAATTGTTTCATTAAAAGAAAGTGTAGAAGGTATAATTCCTATTGTGAAATATGACAGCAAATAGCTATATTGAATCCATAAGACACATGCCATTGGTTATGGCAAATGCCGAAATGAAAAATGTATGCGGCATATACCATTTCTTTGTTGACAAAGAAGACTTTTCCATATCATCGTTGTCAAGCAATAAAAAGCGTGAGGACAAGGGCGAATATGGAGATTGGCAAACCAATATGAAGTTGTCTTTATCAATTTGTAAGTTATTAAAAGAACAGGGGCTACGCCCAAAAGTTATAATAGAACCGACATGTGGCAGAGGAAATTTCATATTGGCAGCAATTCAAACCTTTGAAAGTATTGAGGAAATATATGGAATAGAAATCTACAAGCCATATATCGATGACCTGAAAATGCGCCTTCTTCAATATAGCATTGATAACAAAAATGGAGAAAAAGCATATAAATATTTGTATAATGAAGATGTTTTCTCTTTTGATTTTCAAAGTATTAAGCACAGATTAGATGGGCGTGAAACACTGATTATAGGTAATCCCCCATGGGTAACTAATAGCAAATTAGGAATAATCAAAAGCAAGAATACACCTCAGAAATCCAACTATAAACATATAAAGGGGTTGGACGCAATTACAGGAAAGGGCAACTTTGACATAGCAGAATATATTTGTTCCAAAATGATAAATGTCTTTTCTGATGAGAAAGTACATTTTGCAATGTTGCTAAAAAATTCTGTCATCAGGAATATTGTATATGAACAGATAAAAAACAATTCACATATAAACGCTATTTATCAATATGAAATAGATGCAAAGAAAGAATTCAATGCCTCTGTTTCAGCATCATTATTGAGGCTTGAATTTGGAATACCAATATCAAAAAGTTGCCATGTAAGCGACTTCTACACCCTATGCCCGAAACAGGATTATGGTTGGATAAATGATAACTTCGTTGCAGATGTCGCTACATATAATAAAAACCAATATATTGATGGTATTTCTCCTTTTCAATGGCGATCAGGAATCAAACATGATTGTTACAAAATTATGGAATTGACCCTTGATGGAAACAAACTTGTAAATGGATTAGGAAAGACCATAGATATAGAGGATGAGGCAATCTATCCATTGGTCAAAAGTTCTGACATAAAAGAAGCCTGCATCACTTCAACACGAAAATATGTAATCGTAACACAACATTCAACATCAGAAGGAACTGAATGGATGATGAAAAAATGCCCAAAAACATACGACTATTTGCTCGAATATGCAGAAATGTTGGATAAAAGAGGAAGTAGCATTTATCTAAAACGCCCAAGATTTTCTCTTTTTGGAATTGGTGATTACTCATTCAAGAAATATAAGGTAGTTATCTCAGGATTATATAAACACTCTCGTTTCTCTCTCGTTGAGCCAATTAATGGAAAACCTGTCATGGTTGATGACACCTGTTACCTTTTAGGTTTTGACATTAAGGATTATGCGGTAATAACCCTTAAGATTTTGAACAGTCAACCAGTTAGGTCATTTATTCAATCATTGTCATTTAAAGACGCCAAACGAATCATCAACAAAGAACTTTTAATGCGAATCGATTTGTATAACGCAGCTATTCATATTGGATATGAAATGTTAGGAATAAACCGAATAGATTTTGATGAATATATCAATTTTTTAAAAAAGAATAAAACACCAAAACAAGGTTATTTGTTTGAATGAAAATACATTTATAGTTTTACGGTAACTATAAAAAAACGTCAAAAGGGGGTTGTTCTCGTTATTTATATGTAATTTTGCGTTCAGTAAGTTTACATGAACAAACTCACGTGAAAGGGTTTCCTGAATATAGCATAAATGTTAACGGGCGGTTGTTGCACTTGTCCGAGCCACAGGTTATGGGCATTCTCAACGTAACGCCAGACTCCTTTTATGCTGGCAGCCGCAAACAGACAGAATACGAGATAGCGCGGCGTGCCGACCAGATAATTTCAGAAGGAGGCACGATAATAGATGTCGGGGCGTTCTCCACACGGCCAGGAGCGGCACAGGTAACAGTAGCAGAGGAGATAGAACGTATGCGGAGAGCTTTGCGGGTAGTGAGAAGCCTACAACCGGATGCGGTAATATCTGTTGACACCTTCCGCCCTGTGGTGGCGGAGATGGCAGTGGGCGAGTTTGGCGCCGGCATAATCAATGACGTGTCAGAAGGGAACATCAACGGAGCATTCGGAGGGGCTCACCCTGCAAACCCCCATGTTCAGGGAATGGCGGAGGATGGAGCATGCCGCACAAATCCCAATGTAGAGGAGAGGTTGGAGACGGAGGAATATCCTGTGATGTTCCGTACAGTGGCACGTCTTGGAGTTGCATACATCCTGATGTCGGTAAAGCCCGACATCATCAGTATGATGAAGGCCTTTGCAAAAGAAGTGCAGCAGTTGAGAGACTTAGGAGCGAAGGACATAATCCTCGATCCTGGTTTCGGTTTCGGCAAGACATTGTCACAGAATTACCGATTGCTCGCCAACATCGGAAAACTGCGTGTATTTGAGTTGCCGTTGCTTGTCGGAGTGTCACGTAAGTCGATGATATCAACACTTCTTGAAACGACAGCCGAAGAAGCGCTCAATGGGACAACCGTTGTCAATACCATAGCCATGTTGGGTTGTGGCGCCAACATACTGCGTGTTCACGACGTTAAAGAGTGTGTGCAGGCAGTGAAAATAGTAAAAGAGACTTTGAGATATGTTTGATTTTGGAATAAAAGACGTCATAGACATCGTATGTGTCGCACTGATGCTCTACTACATCTACCGCTTGATGAAAGAGTCACGCTCGCTCAACGTGTTCATCGGCATCATGGTGTTCATTCTGATCTGGCTTTTCGTGAGTCAGATATTGGAGATGCGTTTGTTGGGAAGCATAATGGACAAGTTGGTCAGTGTGGGAGTGATTGCCCTGATAGTGATATTCCAGTCGGAGATACGCAAGTTTTTATATGACCTTGGCGGGCATCACAGGGTGAAGAGCTTCATCCGCCTGTTCTCATCGGGGGACAAGAAAAACAACACCGACAGAGAGGCGATAATGCCCGTTGTGATGGCGTGCATGAATATGGGAAAGACCAAAGTAGGAGCGTTGATAGTGATAGAGCGCATATCACCGCTTGACAGTATCGTGGAGACGGGCGACACGATAGATGCCAACATCAACCAACGGCTGATAGAGAACATTTTTTTCAAGAACTCCCCACTTCACGACGGTGCAATGGTGATTTCAAAGAAACGCATACGCGCCGCCGGCTGCATCCTGCCCGTGAGTCACAGCATAGACATCCCTAAGGAGTTGGGACTGCGCCACAGGGCGGCATTGGGAATGTCTCAAGACAGCGATGCCATATCGATAGTGGTATCAGAGGAGACGGGCAACATCTCGGTAGCAATAAAGGGACAATTCCAGTTGCGCCTGTCGGCAGAGGAGCTTGAGAGCATCCTGACAAGAGAACTGAACCTATAGGAAATATAAAAACAAGATACGCCATGAAGAAAAGCCTTTTCCTGCTGTTATTGAGCCTCGTCACGCTGCACGTGGCGGCACAGGAGCAAAAGCCGTTCAATGTGGAGATTTACAACGACGAGTACAAGATCTACATAAAGATGAATCTCTACGACAAGGACATCATTGCCCCCGACAACGAGGCTTTGGGCAAGCTCGACGGGTATTTCGGGTCAACGCAGAGCAGCAGCAAGTGGTTTATCACATCATCGAGGATAATAAACAGCAAGACGGCAGAGATAGAAGTAATCAACGACTATGGCAGTGAGGACTTCACGGCAGTGATAAAGGTGGGCAACGATGGGAGCTATACCTACGAAAAGAAAGGTGGCAGCACGCTGAAATTCGCCGTGATGAGCAAATGGCAGAAGATACCCAACAGTCTGACGTTCAACAAGAGTCAACAATAAATGTATGGGGTTGATACGATTTGTGAAAAAGTGGACGTTGCCCTGCTCTATGGTCCTTGGAGTATTGGTTTATTTCCTGTTCACCGAAGTCAAGCCACTTGAGCCGATAGGCATAGCCGCCGCACCTTATATCACCGACCTGCTGCCGGTGCTTCTTTTCCTGATGTTCTACGTTACATCTTTGAAGATGAGGATAGTGGAGTTGCGCCCACGTGCATGGCATTTCTGGCTGCAGGTGGTCATAATAGCATTATCGGCAGTAGTGGTAGGCGTTATACTCCTTGTTGACGACTACAAGACAAAACTGATACTCGAAGGCGTGTTTATCTGCTTTATCTGCCCTACCGCCATCGCCGCCCCTGTGATCACGGAGAAATTGGGCGGCAGTGCGGCATCCCTTACAGTGTTCATCCTGATAGTAAACGGTGTGGCAACAATTACGATACCTGTTTTCTTCCCCCTTGTAGAAAGAGAGGCAGACATCACTTTTTTGACAGCGTTTATCACGATATTCAAGCGGTTGATAACAGTGCTTATATTACCGCTTTTCCTTGCCCAACTGACCCGCCGCTACCTTCCCAGACTGACAGAAAGGATAAACCGTCACAAGAATATCGCCTTCTACATCTGGGCATTCAACCTCTCCATAGTGATGGGAATGACAATGCACAACATCACCTGTGCCACTGTGGGTGGCGCGACGATGCTGCTCTTGGTAGTGCTTCCGCTTTTTGTCACCTTAGTTCTCTTCTCCTTGGGAAAGGCGGTAGGAAGGCGTTCTGGAGAGAGCATCAATGCCGGTCAGGCACTTGGCCAGAAAAACACCATATTAGGGATATGGCTGACTATGAATTTCCTGAACCCAACGGCAGCCATTGCCCCCTGCGCATACGTGGTATGGCAGAACATCGTAAACTCCTTGCAGCTGTGGTACAAGGAGAAATACGGAGAACTGAAATGGTGAGACTATTCCCTGATAATCAGGGAAAGAAAACTGCCTTTATTTCCTTGCCGTCAGTTCACATATCTTGACGATTACTTGCATGGCCTTTTCCATGACCTGAATGGAGACGAACTCGAAAGGACCGTGGAAGTTAATGCCACCGGCGAAGATATTAGGACAAGGAAGACCCATGAAAGAGAGCTGGGCGCCATCGGTGCCGCCACGTATGGGCTCCACTTTCGGTGTTACTCCACATTCGTCCATAGCCTCCAAGACAAGGTCTATTACATGCGGCATAGGGTCGATTTTCTCCTTCATATTATAATACTGGTCATTCACCTCGACAGAGACAGTCCCCTCACCGTATTTTTCGTTCATCTTCCTGACACATTCTATGATAAATTCCTTGCGGCGCTCAAACTTATCCCTGTCGTGGTCCCTGATGATATACGACAGACGGGCATTCTCGATATTCGCCTCTATGCCAAGCAAGTGATAGAAACCCTCATAGCCTTCCGTAGTCTCCGGCGTCTCACCGGCAGGCAGCATGGCGGCGAACTCCACCGCAAGGCGGTTGGCATTCACCATTTTCCCTTTCGCATAACCCGGGTGGACACTGATACCCTTGATGCACACCTTTGCGGAGGCGGCATTGAAATTCTCATACTCCAGGTTGCCCAAGTCGCCGCCATCCATTGTATAAGCCCACTCGCAACCGAATTTCTCCACATCGAAGTGGCGCGCCCCCATGCCTATCTCCTCGTCAGGGTTGAAAGCAATACGTATGTCGCCATGCTGGATATCGTTGTGGTCACGCAGGAAGCACATCGCCTGCATTATCTCGGCGATGCCCGCCTTGTCGTCGGCGCCAAGCAAGGTATGACCGTCGGTAACTATGATGTCCTCTCCCTTGTGGTCCAACAATTCGGGAAACTTTTTTGTGGAGAACACTATGCCGGGCGACAATTCGATGTCGTTACCGTCATAATTCTTTATAATGCGAGGCTTCACATCCGCCCCGCTGCAGTCGGGTGATGTGTCATAATGGCTGATGAAACCGATAGTAGGCACTTTTCTGTCGATATTCGACTTCAGAGTAGCATATACATAGCCCTTGTCGTCGAGCTCCACATCAGCGAGACCCTCCCTTTCCAATTCCTCTTTGAGGAAATTAGCCAAGGCAAGTTGTTTGGAAGTACTGGGCACTGTGGCACTCTCTTCGGACGACTGAGTGTCGAAGCCGACATAATTCAAAAATCTTTCTGTGATATTCATAAATAAAAAATGAAATTGTTTATATACTTTATTGGTTGATTAACATTCTCGCATATTCTATGAGTGTATCCTCCCCTTTGGCAAAGTCCTCGTCAGTGAGCTGCACCTCATAGTCAGGCTCAATGCCGAACTCGGTGCAGTTCTTCTCCCTGTCGTACATCGGACAGGCACTGAAACGCACGCTCCAGCCATTAGGCAGCTCACTGCTGAAAGGCATTCCCGCACCGCCTCCCGTGCTGTCACCCACGACAGCTACATTAGGACAGCATTTCATGTACTTCACAAACTCGTTGGCCGCGCTGAACACCTCCCTGTTTGTAAGCACCACCACCTGCTTATGCCACCTCATGCCACTCGACGGTTTCAGCTTTTGCTCCTCCAAAGAGGAGAAGTCGCTATGCCCTGTGCCCGTCTTGTGCTGCATATAACCCACAAGAATCTCCTCATCGGTGAAGCGAGCCGCCAATTTCTCGGCAGATGTCAGCATGCCGCCGCTGTTGCCTCTCACATCGAGGATAAGGCCGTTGCACGTTGAGAGCGCCAGCATAATCTCGTCGAGGTTTCCACTGCCGAAAGAATTGGAGAACGAGCCACAATAGATATACCCTATATTATCATCAAGTTTGCGGTATTCAAGACCGGAGGAGATCATATAGTCGGTGCCTAAGTATCGTCGTTGCAGGGTATCGCTGAAATTTGTGGGATAGTCCTCTTTCCAGCTCCAGTACCTTGCCTGATCGAAGGAGGCATAAAGATTGACGTGCCCGTCGCGGAGCTCCCCGAGCATATTTCCCAATACCTCAAACAGTTGCAGGCTCGTCATAGAGGCGTCCACCTGTTTGGAATATCTCAGCCGCACCTCGTCCCAGTCCAGCCCATATTCCTCGCCTTTGTAGTCAAAGAAACAGTAATGCTCGTCCATGATTTTCCACAGAGCCTCGAAATTGCCATTTGGAGTATCATCAAACTCATCCTCATCGACGCAAGAGACGGTAACGGAAAAAATGACAATGCAAAGAAAAGAGAACAACGATATGTGGAGGAACCTACTCATGGGATGACTTTCGTTAAGTTGAACTGCCGTACTATGCCGATGACGAACATATTCGAGTAATCGTGATATTTGAGGTGATTTACTTTCGCCTGCTGGAAGTCACCCAAATAGCCCAGCCTGAATGTCGTGGTGTGCAGGGTGAAGTCAAAAGAGAGCATTTGCCATAGAGTGGGTGCGCATACGATAGTGGTAGCCACTACATTATGGTCGTAGTTGCCCCTATTGAAAATCTCGTAGTACGACTGGCCATAATTGGGAGAGAAGCGTACCCCTACCAACGGCACGCTGACATCATAATGCAGTGCCGACAAGTGCCTGCCTATTTTGAAACGGTAATCCACAGCAGCCGAGGGAGCGATGTTGAGGCCTAAGCGAAACTGTGCTATATTGTTGCTGTTGCGGGTGTTGTATAGAAAGCCGATGTTGGCATCCGCCTGCCCGCCTGCCCTGACGCACAACCTGCCCGCCATGAAGCGCCAGTTGTAGTGCAGGCCGTAGGTAAACACATACATGCCGCCCAACTCATGGCCATCACCGGAGCGGCTGTCCACTGTGGAGAGGCTGCCTTGGTGCATGAGCAGGCGTGACCAGTGTCTGCCCTCATGCTCGCGGATGGTGTGAGAGATATAGCGGAGCTGCAAACCCGTGTATTTCTCTTGGGAGAGGTAAGTATCAAGCACATCATCATACCCCACGCCGACTAACTGAGCGTTGGTAATGAATTTCCTGTTGCGCAGCGTGTCAGGGCGTTGCGCTCCGGCATACAACGGCAGCAAGATAAGAGTTGAAAACAGAAAAAACCTAATTATCCACATTGTCAGAGAAAAGATTAAGTTGACCTGTTATCTCATCTATCACCTGGCTCTGCGACTTGCCGGCATCAGGGTCAAGATTCTCGTTTTCCACGTCAGTGCCGGTATCCTCGCTGTCATCTCCCGGTAGAGACACCTCCTCTTGCGCCAACGCCTCAAGCAACTCCACCCTGTCAACCTGATAAGTAGTGATACGCTTGCCCCTCGCCTTGAAACCCTTTATGCCGACAAACTGCTCCGCAACAACCTCAATATCACCGCGGAAAGCATCCTCACCCCCGAAAAACACCTTGAAGCGAGGCGCGTGCTCGTCGGTGAGAAGCACAAGACGGCTGCCGCTGTTGTCGCCCAAATAATTCTGTTTTTTCTTTGTCGCCTCCACCTGGAAACGTTTCATATAAAGGAAACCCTGCTGGTCGGCATCAAAGAGGAGAGCCGTCCAGACCTTGCCCGGCACGAATTTCTCAATGATTTTTATATTATCCTCATAATGGTTGTTGAGGTCAAAGTCGGTGATGTAGAAGTCGCCGTTCTCAAGCACCACGAGAATGTTGTCATCCTCGTTGAACTCACCGAGCAGCGTTCCATGCTCATCATAGTTGAGCCGTTTGACGTCAGGGTCGAACCACACCATGCGCCCTCCCAGCGTGCTTCTGCCTCTGTTTTTCAGAGAGATGCGGTGCACGCTGAACCTTGTGAGCACCACGCCACGTGCGCTGCGTCCTTTTATGGCGACATCAGAGAAATCAAACTCCTTGAAGATATTCTTCAGACGTGGAGCAGGGTCGAGGGTCACCTTTATCGTCTCTGCCTCACCATTAGGATTTGAGGTAAAATAAACAACCCGTGAGCCGGGCAGTCCCTGCGTGACATCGTATTCACGGTCGCGTGTTACACCCGACACGAAGAAGCGTTTCATATAGTATTTTCCCTGCTTCCCATCGCGGTAAACCACGTTATATACAGTGCGCTTGTCGTTTTTCTTGAACACCGCGACATGGAGGATATTCTTGCCGACGAACACCTTGTCGGCCACACGTATCACCTTGTATTTGCCGTCGCGGTAGAATATTATGAGGTCATCGATATCAGAGCAGTTGCATACAAACTCATCCTTTTTCAGCGAAGTGCCTATAAAGCCGTCGTTGCGGTTGATATACAGCTTCTCGTTGGCCTCTGCCACTTTAGCCGCCTCGATAGTATCAAAATTCTTTATCTCCGTAAGGCGCGGATGAGCAGCGCCATACTTAGTTTTAAGATACTTGAACCAGTTGGTAGTTACCTCCACCATATTGCCGAGGTCATGGTCAATCTGAGCTGTCTCCTCCTTGATCCTCGCTATCATTTCATCCGCCTTGTCCTTGTTGAATTTCAGAATCCTCGCCATCTTTATCTCCATAAGGCGCAGGATGTCATCCTTCGTAACCTCACGTATCATCTGGGGATAGAAAGGCGTCAGGCGATAGTCGATATACTCGCAGGCGGCATCCATGTCAGAAGCCTGCTCAAACTTGCGGTCCTTGTAAATCCTTTCCTCGATGAAAATCTTCTCAAGCGACGAGAAATGCAACTGTTCCAACAGCTCATGCCTGCGTATCTCCAGTTCTTTTTTCAACAGGGCTAAGGTGCAGTCAGTGGAGTGCCGCAGCACGTCGTTGACCGAAAGGAATTGTGGCTTGTTGTCCTCTATCACACAACAGTTGGGTGAGATGTTTATCTCACAGTCGGAGAAAGCATAGAGGGCATCTATCGTCTTGTCGGACGAGACGCCGGGAGCGAGGTGTATCAGTATCTCCACCTGTGCCGCCGTGTTGTCGTCAACCTTGCGTGCCTTTATCTTGCCCTTCTCAATAGCTTTCAGAATGGAATCTATCAGGGTGGTTGTCGTCTTGCCGAATGGTATCTCCCTCACCACAAGAGTCTTGCTGTCAAGTTTCTCTATCTTCGCCCTCACCTTCAGCATACCACCACGGTGCCCCCCGTTATACTTGCTGACATCGATGCTGCCGCCGGTAGGGAAATCAGGATAGAGGGTGAACGGCTCGTTGTGTAGATAACTGATTGCCGCATCGCATATCTCATTGAAATTATGTGGGAGGATTTTCGACGACAGACCCACGGCTATACCCTCCGCACCCTGTGCAAGGAGGATAGGGAACTTTGCCGGCAGTGTGATAGGCTCCTTGTTTCTGCCATCATAACTGAGCTGCCATTCAGTGGTCTTAGGGTTGAAAACTACATCAAGGGCAAACTTTGAGAGACGTGCCTCTATGTAACGGGGAGCGGCGGCACTGTCACCGGTGAGGATGTTGCCCCAGTTGCCCTGACAGTCCACAAGCAGATCCTTCTGCCCCAACTGCACGAGAGCATCCCCTATAGAGGCATCACCGTGAGGATGAAACTGCATGGTATGCCCCACGATGTTCGCCACCTTGTTGTACCGCCCATCGTCCATACGTTTCATGGAGTGCAGTATTCTGCGCTGCACGGGTTTCAGACCATCACCGATATGCGGCACGGCACGCTCAAGGATTACATACGAGGCATAGTCGAGAAACCAGTTCTGATACATCCCGCTCAAATGGTGCACGGCGGAGGCATCAAACCGGTTTACCGGCTTGTAGTCGGAATGGGGCTCCACAGCAGCACCCTCATCGGGCTGCCCGATGCTCTGTTCCTGTTCCTCTATGTTATCTTGATTCCTTGTCTCGTCGTCCATGATGATGAAAAGCCATGCTTACAGCAATCATGCAAAGTTAACGAAAAAACAAGATAAAGCAAAATTTTTACCTAACAAACACTTTCCGTCCGCCGATAATCACTATGCCCTTGTAGTTTTCATCCACTTTCTGACCATAGATATTATACCTCGAACTATTGATTATATCCATGTCTTTGTCATGTACAGCCACTTTCGTAGTCTCGACGGCAAATAAGCCATCAAGATATTTCAAATGACGACGGATGTAATCATCGATATATTCTTGCTCATCATCGAAATCAAGTGTCAGACCCTTTATATCAGTGTCCCCAGACCAACGTGCCGTTTCCCTGTCCAATGTACCGTAAGCACGGAGCATATCGAAATAATCGTTATATCGTGCCGTCAGGCTTTCCTCTGAAAATACCGTTTCACGCAGCTGCCAGTATCTGCTTAATGTCTTATCTAAGAAACCATCAACATTTTCTGTCAACAAGCGGTATAATACTCTTGGACCGGCATAATACAAAAAATCGCCCTGCTCAGGCCCGTATGTAGAAGAATGTACCTCAGCATTATTACTTTGTCCCAATGTCCAATCATAGTCCCAGATACCAAGTGTCAACATTTTGTATTTCTGAATATCATAGCAAGCCCAATAGACATTTTTTCCACCATGGTCGATTGCAGTCAAAACCGTATTAAACAGAAAATAATCCATAAGGACAGGGGTATCAAAATATTCGGCTACATTATCACTGAACTCGCTTTCGGTGCTTTCATCAACAAAGACCAATGCATTATAAAGAGGATACCAGTCGGTAGGGCACACCTCGTCTATCTCAGGATATTTCAACTCAAAACTGCCCCACGTATCACTGTTGTTGTCGGGCTCATCAAACGGGCCATCCATTGTCGTATAGCTCCAACCCTTTGCCTTGTATAAAACACCATGAATATCATTAGTATCCTCATCATATTTCTTTATCTGCATCTGCTTGCGGTCGATATTCTCTGTAAGCGAATACAAGCCAAAGTACTCATCGTTGATAAACACTTCCACAAACTCAGCATTGATATAGCTTTTGGCATCTTCTTTTTTATCAGCATAATAAGGGGCATTACCCATATCCCGCCATATCTCGTGGGCAACATGATTGCGTATTCGCCCTAAATCCACCTGACCCGCATCCAAAAGATAATTATTGTCATTGCGCAAACCAAGCAATGAGGTGTCTAATTTGTTGCCGTCCTCGTCAAGGAACTTAATATGGAAATTTCTCTTGTGTTTGCCTGTTGCATTGGTTGTACCCCCACTATATTTTGCTTTCATCAAATATGTTGTCGTTTCAGACGAGGGCAAAGAGATAGTGAATGTTCCCTCAGAATAATCTGTGCTGAATGTGCCTGATAAGTGGATTATCGGCAAATGGGTAAATTGTAATGAAAAATTACCCCCCCCATTGATGTTGAGTCAATCTCATAATCTTCCGGCACAGACATGAGATAAGACTCGGTATTAGTGTCATAGTAAGCTGTTCTGCCATCGATTGTTGTCTGGGCTAATGATGACAGAGCAAACAGAAATTGGAATAATAATAAAGCTAATAGTTTCCGCATAAGTCTATAATATTTTATGAATGCAAAGTTATAATTATTTTATCTTTATCACAAAAAATCACAAAAAAAATATGTTTTTGACCATTCAGGCGACTTTATCTCGATAAAAAAGTGAGATAAAGTCGTTTCTGTGGCCAAAATAGTTGTATAAATCAAAAACTACTGTTATATTTGCAACAAAAAGCATGACAGAAAAGCTCATTGGTCGAGAATATGAATGTGAGGAGCTCAGACGTTGTTTGGAATCAGACCGTTCGGAGCTTGTAATAGTATATGGCCGTCGTCGTATAGGCAAGACATTCCTTATAGAGCAATATTTTGAAAAGCACTTTGATTTTTGGTTTGTCGGTGTACGTGGTCTGACTACAAAAAAGCAGTTGCAAAGGTTTGCCAAAGCCCTCCACAAATACAGTAGTATTTCAGATTACCACTTTACAGACTGGTTTGATGCCTTTGATGCCTTGCAGGAATATTTGGAACGACTGCCTGGTGAGAGGAAAAAGACGGTGTTTATCGACGAGATGCCGTGGATAGATACCGGTCGTTCGGATTTTGTTGTGGCATTGGAGAATTTCTGGAACGGCTGGGCAATGAGTAGAGAGAATGTGATGATGATAGCCACCGGCTCGGCAACATCTTGGATGCGGGATAAAATAGTCGGCAACAAGGGTGGCCTTCATGCCCGGATCACATGCCAGCTTCATCTTGCCCCGTTCACGTTGCGTGAGACGGAGAAATATTTGGAAAGCAGGGGGATGTTGTGGGACAGGTATCAGATATTGCAATCATATATGTTGTTAGGCGGCGTGCCATACTATTACAGCATATTGTTGCCGGAAAAGAGTTTGACGCAAAATATTGATATTCTGTGTTTCAGGCCCGATGGCAAATTGCGGATAGAATTTGATGAGCTTTACAATGCCCTGTTCACAAATGCAGATAACTATATTGATACCGTCAAGGTTTTGAGCGCACATAAGTCGGGATTGACATTCCAGGAGATTGCGAAAGAGGCCAAATTGGAAGGAGGCAGGTTAAGTCGTGTGCTTAAGAATTTAGAGCGTTGTGATTTCATCGAAAGATGGTCACAATATGGCAATAAGAAACGGCAGGAGATACTTCGTCTTACAGATTTCTACACCTTGTTTTATTATAAGTTCATTGAGCCCAACAACTCCAAGGATGAACAATGGTGGAGCAAGAACTTTGATTCACAAAGCGTCACGGCATGGATGGGGATAAGTTTTGAGCTTGTCTGCCTGCGTCATCACAATCAGATAAAAAAGGCATTGGGTATATCAGGGATGGCGACATCTGTATCGACATGGCACTGCAAGCCCAATGAGAAAGAACAGACACAGGGGGCACAGATAGACATGATTATCGAGCGAGCCGACCGTATAATTCATTTATGTGAAATGAAATTCTCAGAAACTGTTTACCATATCACCCAGGAATACGAGAGAAAGCTCCGCGAAAGAATGGGGCTGTTCAGATACCTGACTGCAACCAAAAAATCTTTGGTACATACATTTATAACCACATACGGTGTTGCTGATGGCAAACACAAGAGCATTGTTCACAGTGAGGTGACCATGGATGACCTGTTCAAATAATGCTCCCATCATCGCAAAATAAGAAATAATTGAGAATGGACTTCTTGTTTTTGTCCATTCAGGCGACTTTATCTCGATAAAAAAGTGAGATAAAGTCGTTTCTGTGGCCAAAATAGTTGCCCCTACCCTGTTTCCTTAATTGCTCATTGGTGAGCCGTCTTCTTCTCGCGCACTAAGAAGATAGGGCGTTTTTTTGTTTCCATATAAGTTTTGGCGAGATACTGGCCGATGATGCCGAGGAACAGAAGTTGGATGCCGGCAAGCAGCATGATGATACATACAAGTGAGGGCCAGCCCTGTGTAGGGTCCTTGAATATCAGGGTGCGTATGATTATAAAGACGATGAAGACGAAAGCACCGAGGCAGAGTAGCAGGCCGAGGAAGAAAGACACCACTAACGGCACGGTAGAATAGGCGGTGATACCATCGAGGGCATACACGAACAGTTTCCAAAACGACCATTTGCTCATCCCGGCGGCGCGCTCCACGTTCTCGTAGGCAATCCACTTTTTCTTGAAGCCCACCCAGCCGAAGATACCTTTTGAGAAACGGTTGTATTCCCCGATATTCAGAATGGCATCCGCCACCTGTCGTGTCATCATCTGATAGTCACGGGCATCGACGGGAATTTCAGTTTCTGACATCTTGTTGATCATGCGGTAGAACAGCCGTGCGAACAGAGAGCGTATCGGCGGCTCCCCCTTGCGATCAGTGCGGCATGTGCCCACACAGTCATAGCCGTTTTCCTTAATCTCCGCCAGCATTTGCGGCAGCAGCCTCGGAGGGTCTTGCAAATCGACATCCATTATCACCGCATAATCACCGACAGCATATTGGAGGCCCGCAAAGATGGCGCTTTCCTTGCCGAAATTACGTGAGAACGACACGAAATTCACGCGGCTGTCATGTGCCGCCAATTCTTTCACGATACATAGCGTATTGTCTTTCGAGCCGTCGTCGATAAACAGAAACTCTATATCCGTATCGCCAAGTTGAGGCACAATATCAAGCACCGCCGTATAGAATAAGCGCACGTTTGCCTCCTCGTTGAGAATGGGTACTATAATAGATAACAATTCATTCTTCTTGTTCGCCATTTGGTATCAGCTTATATAAGTGATAATTATAGTAATAACCTAAGTAACCTATTTTGTAATTCCCGACATATACAGAAGTAAAGTCATGCGGTATCAAGGATAAAGTATCCTCTTTTTCCATATCGTAATTGATTATGCAATACAGGCTCTTGCAGTGTAGTATATATTCCCGCATATCTTCCTTGTTGTCGAAATTCCTTATATTCGGGAACAGCAGTTCCGTTCTCTGTTTGTCGAGTGGCGGTGAGTTGAAAGTCTGGTTAAACGTCACCACTTTGCTTTTTGTCAGGCTGCTTATCCGGGCTGATTCGCCGGTAGGCTCGCCTGAAGGGTAAACGATTGTCGCATCCGTGCCAATCACGCCAAGCATCTGGTGTGTCGCACGCACGCTTCTGCAGTCTATTATAAAACTACTTATATAATACCCGTTGGTTACGAGAAAGGAGAACAACAGCATGCAGAGAAAGACAAATCTCTCCTTGCTCCTTGCGTGCCGGAAGATGAAGAACAAGGAAATGCACATACAGAATAGGGATGGAACAAGGAAACGCCCTTGGAGCATAGGGCGGAACAGCAGTGATGCCGCCACTCCCATGACTAACGTAGCCGCAGGCACAATCACCCCAAACAGATCGTCGAATGATAATTTCCTGTCATCCCTTGTCCTCAGAACCTTTACGAACAAGAACGGCAGAAGAACGTGCACGGGGAAAAGCAGGAAAAAGAAAATGCTGATGAAATCGCGCATTGTGAGTGACATCCAATATTCTTCAGAAGTCAGACGAACCTGTAGCAGTATTGATATCACCCAAGGCAAATATGCCAACACTGCAACAGCGGCACACACGCCCCATTTGAGCAATATCCGCCTGTCATGCAGGAAAAACCAGACCAACAGGACAAGCCATATCACTGCCGCTGAAATGAGGCCGTAGTAGTGGGTGTAGGCAGCGCAGACCGAGAAGAATGTTATTATAATCCATGTGCTCCAGCCATCCCTTCCAAGCATCGCATTGCGGGCATAGAGGAAAGTAGCCGTTACGAATAGCAATGCCCAGCTGTACATACGCATTTCTATGCCATAGCGGAACAGGATATAAAAGGCGCAGAAGCACAGCAGCAGCAGCCAGCGAGTATGTCTCCACTCCTCCACGCGCAGGTTTTTCTGACACAGCACTACAAGAAGCACGTATGGGACAAGGGAGAACAGCCGCGCAAGGACTGTGATGACATAGATATTATTCGAGCCGAACGACAGTGCCGACAGCCACGCCTTCAACATAATATAGTAAAGCGGAGGGTGGACATCATGGGCGGTTATGTCGATACCGTCGGCGTAACCCAAAGACACGACGTGAAGCGTGAATGTCTCGTCGTAAACGAACCATGGGTCAAAAAGCAGTACGGCAAACAATATGGCAGACTCGATAACGCAGCAGACAACCACCGTCTTGAGCGCCTTGCTTTTCAATACTCGCTCAAACAAGTCGCTTTGACTGTCATCATTTCGCGTCAACATCCAGTTGAGAAAGAAAGTGAGACAGAGGGCGGTGAACAGGCACATCACACCGCACAATATCCATATTATTATTTCACTGCCACCAACTGACAAAAATGACAGCCGGGATGGTGAGAGCTTTTCTAAAACTATCTGTATCGACTGGTAAAATAGCACTGCGGAGATAACCAACGAGACGGGCAGTGTAAAAAACGTTGCCTTGCTGCGCAACACGTCGTACGCACCTTTTATAAAAGCAGAGAATACTATTACCGGCAGACAAAGCACAATGGTTACTATCAGAGGTATCTTAACCACTATTCCCGCCAATGTCAACACAATGAAGGGTATGGTCAACGGAATATTGCACAACACATTGCGCAATGTCGGCTTGGTGAAATACGGTCCGCTCATATTAGCTCCTTAATTAATAAGCAATAAACATATAAAGAATTATGCAAAGGTAATAAAAAATGTGAAAAATCACTTCTATTGCCAGAATTATCGCTTATTTATCGCTTTCTATGTAACTATACTCTCCCCCTAATGGGGGGAGATGGAGGGGGGCTTTTTTAACATCTCCTTTCCTTTGTCGGTAAGGCGATATTTTTGTTTTGGATGCTTAGGACTTTCTGGATAAAGTAACTCTATGCATCCTGACTCGATGGCAGGGTTAAGATAGCTGTCTAAAAAACTTTTTCGGTCTTTCAAGACCATAAGTTCCATTATTTCCTTTACGGAAAGTAAATTGTTGGCTATTACTCGAACAATAGCCCTTACTTGTGGGGTACTTGTGGGGTACTTGTGGGGTACTTGTGGGGATTACACCCTCAGTTTTACGGGAGAATACAACCCATACACTATTGCCATTGGTATGAAATTCCGGATCAGGAAGTCCGAACCATGGAAGCATTATTTAATTTTCCATCACGCAATAAATTGAACTTTTCCAAAATTGTTGGCAAATCTTCACGTATAGTTGTTTCTGGCAAACGACCGCACATAATTCCTTTACGCACAGCACCCATAATGGCTTGTTCATCAAGGTCAGATATTTCAATATCAGGATTTGTCATAGACTCCCATGTGTACTTGCCTCCACGCTGCATTAAAAGTTGATTATATATTTCCTGTGTCATAGTGGATGTAACACTTTCTATCCGTTGATAAGCCCTACCCTTATACGTGAATGGACGCATATATCGTTGATCTTCCGATGACAAAATTATAACGCACTTGTCAGTATCGTGAATACCAATATAGGATATATAAATAGTCGCAAATGGTTCAATACGCCGAATGGCTTCCGCTATATCCCGCTTTGTTTTATCGCTCACCTCCTGACCAATAATCTTCCCATCGTCATTTACACCGAACAACACAGTTCCGCCCCTGCCGTTCAGAAAGGCACACATCGTTTCCATTCCACGCTCCAACTGCCCGGTAGTTTCCTTAAACTCTACTGTTCCACTTTCAGCTTTAACAATCAGCTCATTTAATTTTTCGAAGTTGTCTATTTTCATCCGTCATTGATAAGCAGTGCAAAGTTAGTGTTTTTCATCGAAACTTAGGGAATAAGGCTTATAAACGTATAAAGAATTATGCAAAGGTAATAAAAAATGTGAAAAATCACTTCTATTGCCAG
>JAJPZD010000069.1 GCA_021204605.1 Prevotella sp. | reverse complement strand
AAATTATAGGGTTTCAGTATGATAGATCACCTCTTTGAAAAAGTCATTATTTTTTATTTTAAATTTCAACTCACATGAAACAAAAAATTTTATTCTTAACAAGTGCCATACTCTTCAATATGAATGTTTCAGCAGCATCATTCGGAGTATTCGGTTTTTTCTCAACAGACCCTTCATTTAAATACTCTGATGAGAATGTGGATGTCTTGATTTATGATATGCATCTATGCATTTACAATAAGACTGACAAAGTGATTTATTTAGACAGAGCTTTATCTTTTGCATACGAGAACGGTGCAGCCATATGCCTATTCAGTAATTCCGCTTATACTGAGGGCCAAACAACAAGTAGCGGTGCTTCTGTCAACTTAGGAGGTGTAGCCAACGCATTGGGCATACATGGTGCAGCAGGCAGTATTCTAAGTGGAACAAATGTAGGGGGTGGCACTTCCAACCAATCATCCACGACCTATTATGAACAGAGAATTGTAACAATTGCGCCACAATCGTTATACTCAGCATACACATGGACTACTGAAATACAAAATGTTCTGATGAATAAGGGATTTATAAATGGTTCTTCCTATATCGACCCGATAACGAAAAGCAAAACTAAATTGAAAAAAGGTGAGAGTTGGCATTACGATGAAAGCACATCACCGTTGGAGTTCAAGGGGGTCATCAATTATTCCATGGATGAAGATTTTTCAAACCCGATACAGGCTACTGTAAGCAAATTTGTGAGTGATTTGGTTATTGGCTCTTCTAGTGAAATAGACAATTCACCAGAATGTGTACCATATAAGAATCAGGATTTTTGCAGTTTCACATACGGAGGACTTTATAATACAGCATACCAGAAAGCCCGTAATAAGAGTATGAATAAGTAAGGTGGGATATGAAAACACTTGTAATCAACCGTCTTTGCCATTAAGGTGATAGAAAAAACGAAGCATCCCCTAATTTTAAGGATGGGCTTATTTTATATTCGCTAATAGTACGAGTTTTACTCGAAAAACATACACCGATTTTATATAAGGTGCGGTTGTCAGCGGTGATTCTAAAATCAGATACCGAAAACAGTAAAAATATAGTTTATTCAATGCTATTGTTGATGAGAATTTTTTGTAAGGCATGTGCAACATGCCACATCATAACAGGAGGTACAGCGTTTCCGATTGCTTTATATTGTCTGTTTTGTGATACCGAATCAAATTTAAAAGTATCAGGGAAAGATTGAATGCGGGCAGTTTCCCGGGATGAGAAACGTCTGTATCTTTCACCGACCATGAATACGGGGTCAGTGCTGTTGAGACTGACTTTTGCCAAGTGTGCGCTAATCGTGTTGCAAGGCTCGTCAAGTTGCATTACCCGGCCTTTATTCATTTTATCCCTTACTGCAAGCATGCCGGCAACAGCTTTATCGCTAAAAAACAAGGATTCATCATTATCAGCCTCATTCATAATGACGTCACGAAGAACTTTTCTATCTGATACTTTTATTTTTTCTGGATATTTGAATCTAAAAAAATCTTCTATGTTGCGAAACCCTACTATAATTACCCTCTCACGTTTCTGAGGCACACCATATTCGTATGCATTCAAAAGCTTATATACAACATTATAACCGGCATCCCTGAATGCATTTATAATCATAGGAAAAGCTTTCCCCTTATTTGCGGATAATATACCTTTAACATTCTCAGCAATAAAAAACCTTGGCTGATGCTTTCTTAAAATTCTCACCATCTCAAAGAACAGTCTACCTCTATCGTCCTCGTAGCCTAAACGTGGTGGGTTTTGGGCGGATATAGAAAACGATTGACAGGGAAATCCTCCAATCAAAAGGTCAAATTGGGGAATCTCATCATCAATGTCTCTGACATCTTTGACTATACATTTGTGGACAAAATTATCATTGTATATTTTAGTGCAATAGTCATCATTATCTATGGAGTACACTATTTCGAAAGGATTTTCCTTATAATCTTTTCCAAGATAAGAAAATCCTCCGATTATACCGAGATCCATGCCGCCACAGCCACAGAATAAAGATGCTACTCTTATCTTTTCCATATCAACAATTTAGTAGGAGCGAAAGCCTCAGGTGAAAATGTAACATCCATTCCATCCCGGGGGAAAGCCTCTATCTGGTCAGATTTATATAAACGGACTGGATCTCTTAAAATAAATAATAGTTTTCCATTCTCGCTCAACATCAGACGATATACACAATAATGTTCTTTTATAGTACCAGCCACACGCCATTCGTTAGGAGACATGTGAAAACCATATATATTAATTTTTTGTTTGCTGATAGTAGTTTTCACTTCTATATAGCGGTGGTCTTCTGTACCATCAGCCTCATAGCTATCAATATCGTAACCAGGTCGGTATGCGGGACTGTCCACAATTTGAATCAGTTTTATAAACTCATCATAACCATTGATTTTCAGCCGCATTTTCTCATGACCGCAAACAATTGCCTCTCCAAGGTCACCGATTTCCTTAGTAGATTTGTCTTCTGATGATACAACGTCCTTAATACGGTCATCAAAGACTATATCTATTTCCTTTATATCCTCTATAATGCTACGGATATCCGTTTTAAACAAATCAGGTTGCATCGAATTGCTAACATAATCAAACCATAACGATTCGACTTTTGAAATATTTGAAGTCACAATTTTTTTCTTGCCATAGAAATAATCATAACCTGTAAACCAGGTCGAATCTTCATTGAAAGTTTGTAATGCAGACAATTCATTTCCCTTTAAAAAGTAATATCCGTGGCGTTTTTCAAGCAAATTGGCAATTTCCATATAGAAAAGGATATCACCAGCGTATCTTGTCATATCACCTTTTGTTCTGACAGAACCTTTCGGAGAATGGGTATGTTTATCATTAGGGTTATAATATTTTAATTTATTTCTACGGTTCTGCAATATGGTCTTAGCTATTTCATCGGGAGATTTATCTCCACTTGTAACACGTAAATCATTAAAGATGCAATATGTAGCCTCTTCAGCTGAGATACACATTTCTTTTTGCGTGTTTTCCTCATTCAATATTTCATTACCTTCTTTCAGAACTTGAATTATAGTCTTTGCCGGTTTAAATTTAATTCGGTTACGGATAATTTCCTTTATATCCTGCGGCTTAATATGCCCACCAGGAAACTGAAAAGAATATAAAAACAGCCGCAAGAACTGTGTGAGGTCTTGATTTTCGTGAAGAAATGTAGCTAATTTGGATGTTTCAGTAGTATCTTTTTCTTTGTTTTCCTTGTAGAAGCCAAACAATGCGGGAATTTCTGTACGCCAATTATGTAATGTCTTATCAGCCATATCAATATTGCCAGGGAACATCTTGATAGCATCAAAATAGCGTCTGTTGTATTCCTCGCAAGAACATTTCGGTATTCGGCAACATTCATTAGCCATATAGAGCAACACGTTTTCGATATTACTCTTAAATCTTGGTCTTACGAAATGTATTCTAAACCAATAATTATCGGGAATTCTGTAATATTTTATTTCTTTTCGTGCCATATAGTATATGATATTTGATTAGCAATTGCGTTTGCCATTAGAGGAGGGACAGCATTGCCGACTTGTTTATACTGACTGGTTTTGCTGCCGCAGAAAATAAAATTGTCGGGAAAGGATTGTATTCTGGCACTTTCCCGGACTGTTGGTATCCTGTTCCATTTATAATGAAAATGATGCCTATGCCCGGTATCTATCGTAATACTTGGTTTTTTACTGTTGAGTCTTGTCCATGCGATGTGTACCTTTCTTGTATTCTGAAATTCCAAAGGCAAGTCTTTGTAATTTCCTCCATCCGGCACCATTGCAATGAGCCGTTTGGTTTTATCGTTATGTATCGTTATTTCGTGATTGAAAACACCTTGGCTATTCTTACGGGCATATTCTTGATACGGACTCATGACAGGTTTAGGGTAGGCACTACCATCTTGAATACTTTCTTCTGTCAAATCACTTATAGCCTCATACGATGTGACTTTAATATCTTTATTCGGCTTTGGAAATTCAAAAGTTTTACCATTTTTTATGCCAACAAAAACTGCCCGTCGTCTGTTTTGCGGTACGTTATAGTCTGATGCCGTAAGGACTTGGACAGAAACCATGTAACCCAATTTTTCAAAATCATTTATTATCGCATCTCTTACAAGTCCATCTCCAATGCTCAAAATGTTAGGAACATTTTCCATTATGAAAGCTTGTGGTGAAAAGACATCAACAAAATTGGCAAATGATTTATACAATTTATTTCTTTCGTCATCCATTATTCGTTTTCCAGCGACAGAAAATCCCTGACATGGTGGACCACCTATTATTAAGTCCACATTATTTATGGAATATTTCTTTTTAATGATTTGAGGATTTAAATCAGACAAGTCGGTACACAGGGTTACATCATTTTTACGATTGTAAGCGTAAGTTGTAAGAGCATCCTTCCAGTTGTCAATGGCAAGAACACATTCAAAGCCTGCCATTTCAAACCCCAATGACAAGCCACCACAACCGCAGAACAAATCTATAAAAGTATGCTTTCCCCCCATCAACAATTATGTTATTCAAATTAAGAATTAGTTTTTTGGACAATTATTTATAACATATTTGGTCTTTAATTTTCAAGG
>JAJPZD010000152.1 GCA_021204605.1 Prevotella sp. | reverse complement strand
AGATAATTATGCATGGTGCAAAAGTATAAAAAATATTTATATATACATTAGTTTTTACATTTTTTGTACTTTTCACGCTTATTGTTTAATCTTGAAGTATTAGTTTGATACATTCCGATGGTGTAGTAAACTATCAGTATCCATGTTTTTAAGAAATACTTTGAGCATAAACAAGAATATTTAACGATAGATTGATATGAAAAGGAAGCCACATCTCAAGGAGAGAGTTTTCCATAAAGGAATGTAGCTAATATTTCACGCCTCATTCTTGTTGATCTGGAAAGGTGCGATTATACCTTTCTGAGTTTGTTTTATCTGTATTGTACCGAACTCTTTTTCATATTTTATGATGTTCTCCTGTAAAGCCATGAGAAGGCGTTTGGCATGTTCTGGTGCCATGATTATCCGAGAGCGTATTGTAGCTTTTGGAACACCTGGCATCAAGGCGGCGAAGTCGAGTATGAAATCCGAACTTGAATGAGCTATGATAGCGAGGTTGGCATATTCACCTTTTGCCACGTCTTGCGGCAGCTCAATCTGCATTTGTCCTTTGTTGTTATTTTCCATAAATCTATATGTTTATATTAATATTTTTTAAATTGAAAGAGGGGGTTAAAAATCCTTGTATTTCTCTGTCTGCTCTGCGATGAGGCTGGCATCGCTGAAATAGTTTATCCTCATTGCCTGTCGCACCTCGTCGAGTGTTTTAGCCGCCGTTTCTCGTGCTTTGTAAGAACCTTTTTTTAGGATGTTGTAAACTTCTGGGATGTCCTGTTCAAAGTCATGTCTGCGTTTACGGATAGGTTCAAGTCTGCTGTCGAGGACTTTGATGAGGAATTTCTTGCATTTCATGTCTCCTAATCCGCCTCGTTGGTAATGCTCTTTCAACTCGTCAAGGTTCTGGTATTCGGGCCAGAATTCGGAAAAGTCGTCAGTGGTGGAGAAAGCGTCGAGGTAGGTGAAAACAGTATTTCCTTCAATATGTCCGGGGTCTTCCACTCTTAAATGTGTGGGGTCGGTGTACATACTTTTCACCTTTTGCTGCATATCCTTCTGGCTATCAGACAGATAGATGCAGTTGCCAAGCGACTTGCTCATTTTTGCCTTTCCGTCGGTGCCTGGCAGTCGGAGGCAGGCACGGTTTGTAGGCAGCATTATGTTTGGTTCAATGAGCACGTTACCATATATAAAATTGAAGCGTTTTACTATCTCTCTTGTCTGTTCAATCATCGGTTCTTGGTCTTCTCCGACAGGAACGATATCAGCCTTGAAAGCGGTGATGTCGGCAGCTTGGCTGATAGGATAGGTGAAGAAGCCAACAGGAATGCTTGTTTCAAAATTGCGCTGTTGTATTTCTGTTTTTACTGTTGGGTTACGCTGCAGGCGTGATACAGTAACAAGATTCATATAATACATCATCAGTTCGGCAAGTTCAGGGATTTGCGACTGAACGAAAAGAGTTACTTTATCAGGGTCAAGTCCCACTGAAAGATAGTCGAGAGCCACCTCAATGAGATTTTGTCTTATTTTTTCGGGGTTGTCGGCATTGTCAGTAAGAGCCTGTGTGTCGGCTATGAAGATAAACATCTTGTCGTAGTCGCCTTGTTCTTGTAGTTCCACTCTTCTTCGTAGAGAGCCCACATAGTGCCCTAAATGTAGTTTTCCGGTGGGTCGGTCTCCTGTCAATATCACTTTTCCCATTGCTTATGAGCATTATTATGTGTATTAAAATGCAAACTTACATATTTTTTCTGATATAGGAAATATTTTATTGACAAAATTTAGCATTAAGCATTTATGATTTGTTTTTTGGTTTGTAAATTATCTTGTTTGCGCCTGAAGTTATTTTCAACGCTTCGGGATGAGACTTTATGAAAGAGTCGATATGGCGGATGCGTTTTTCCATTAATATTTCATCTACGGCGATAAGGATACCAGTCTCCTCGACATCGCCGAAACCGTAGTTGATGGCAGTGCCGAACATTTTCATGGTAGGACTGAGACTCATGTAAGCGTTTACCAACGGAGGGATGTTGAAGCCCATTTTTCGTATTTCACTATTCAGTATTTTGTAATCGTCCTTAAAGGTTTCCTTGCAGAAAATTTTTTCAAGTTCTTTCACATCAGTCTCAATAGACAAAGGGTGCATTGGAATTATCAGGTTATCCTTATCATCGAAATGTTTCTTGAGAAAATAGAGAATCATGTCCCTGCCTTTGCGCACGTATGAGGGGTACATAGTCATCTTGCCGAAGAAATATTTCACATTTGGCATGATGACGGTCAATGCCCCCAGTCCATCCCAAAGGTTGTCAAGTGCGAAAAGGCTCTTTGTCCCCATGCGTGAGCTTTGGTATTCAAGAGACACAAAGGAGCGTCCCAGCTCTATGGTCTGTGGCAAATAGTGGGAGATGAATTTATCTGAGAAATGGAACATGTGGCTTGTGGCAAGAATGGGCTGTCCGTTATTGTCAAAGTCCACATCAGTACCGAGCAGGTAGCGATAGCCGCCTATTATCTCCTCTGCTTCAGGATTCCACACTAAGAGCTGTTTATAGCAATTTTCCATAGTGTCAAAATCATCGATGTCGACACATTTGCCTGTTCCCCCTCCGGCCTCACGGAAGGCGATTTCCCTCAGACGTCCTATTTCCTGCATCACATTGGGGGAGTCGTGTGCCGTTATTATGTAAATCTCATTGTTGCTTTTGTTTGTCATCCTGAGTTGTTTGTCAGGAGAGAGCTCACTTTTGATGATTTCTTTTTCAATAGGTTGGATTATCTCTTGTTCCATTTTATGATAAGGGTTGACTGTTTCCAATTAGTTTATCATTGTAGCTTGTACACAATGTCTTGAACATACTGTGCCCACTCTGTAGGAGTTTTCGACTTGTCGAAAGTTTGCCAGGGAATAGGTTTCCCTATCGTTATGCGGAATGTTTTGTTGGTATTTTTATACATTTCGTCAACTAAAAACAGCATGGCGATATTGAATTTGAGTCCCAATTTCTTGCCTATGTTCGCAATGTTGTAGAAGAAATCGGAATTTCTGCCTCCAAAGTGGATTGGTATCACGTCGCGGTGTGTTTCGACACTTTTCACCACAAATGTTTTTTTCCACGGCAGGTCGTGTATCAGACCGTTTATCCTCCTTGAGCACAAGCCGGCGGGGAACATTATCATGTGGTTGTCGCTGTCGAAGCCCGCTTTCACCATGGCGGGGAAGTCACGGCTTTGGTTGCCTGTCTTGTTTATCGGGATGAACAGAGGGGCTGGTCCTGGCAGGTTCATCAGCAGGTCGTTCACGAGGTATCGGCAACGCCCGTCATAGTGTTTTCCTATCACAACCCCAAGAGCTATGCCGTCCTCGCCGCCAAGAGGGTGGTTGCTTACGAAAGTATATAACTTGCCGTTATTTTTGTCAGGGAGGTTTTCTTTGCCCACAATCTCAAGAGTTGTCCCAAGGTAGTGCATACAGTTTTCCAACCACTCCACTCCGGTCAGGTTTCGTCTTGTCCAGATAAACTCGTTCACCTGGTCCTGGTGGATGATGTGCTCAAGCCATTTTACGAGAAAAGAAGGTACGAATCTCACCTTTGAGCCCATTTTGCTTCGAAGGACATTCTTTATATCTATCGTCTTTTCCGTGATAGTGGTCATGTTTACCAGTTATAATATATTGCAAAAATAATTCAACTTTTTCAAAATCAATGTTTTTTTGTGAAAAATTATTAGAAAAATTATCTCTTTGTAACAATATTCATAACAAGAGCGGAAGAGGCATATCATAAAGATACAAGAAACTATGCATTTCCCGACAAATATGCAACCGATAAATTAACAATAGATTTAATTATTTCCCCTGGTGGCATTGCACCTTTGGCACAGCATTTGGCAGTTGTCAGCCGTTGTAGTGCCGCCCTTGCTCCATGGCACGATATGGTCACCCTGCATTTTCCCAAACTCAAAATGCTGTCCACAAAGAGAGCAAATGCCTTTCTGCCTTTCGTATGCCGCCCGTTTCATTGCAGGAGAGAAAGCACGGATATTCAGTTTTCGCTCGTCGTGTGAAAGCACATAATCGTAAATGCCTCTTTTGTTCGTAACATCATCATCCATCATCAGGCGTTCCACTTCGCTTTCCAAAAATGAGGCTGTAATGTCAATATCCTTGTACTTGTTATAGAGTTCTCCCCAAGCCAACCCCCTCATCTCCCTGCGGTAATGCTCTCGTGGAAACAGACTCTCCACCCATGCTATTACTCTTTGGAAATACTGCCATTCCCTGTCAGCGTTGTCATCATGCTGGTGCTCAGCCATATATTCCTTAATATTTCCGTTGCTTATCCAACGCAACACTGTTTCTAAGTAATCCTGCCTGATAGGAGAACCGCTCATGTATCTTTCGCCAAGCAGTCGTGCCACGCAATTTGTTTTAGAGAATTTAAGTTTTGCGTCTGTAATCCACGGCCCGGTATAAACTGCATTGCGCATCTCCTGGTCTGTCAGTGTCTCACCTGCGATATTGATAATCTTGAACCAGTCCAATTGCTCGGTATCAGTGCCATCCTCACAGATATAAATCTGCAACGGATAGTTCAAAAACTTTTCTTTCTGTTCTTGCGAAAGGTTGTCAAATCCCCTGAGATGTCCCTCTACATCAAGGAAGAA
>JAJPZD010000284.1 GCA_021204605.1 Prevotella sp. | reverse complement strand
GTAGTTGGGCTTTCCTATTCCCCATGCTCGCCATTAGGTATCAGCTTGTATATGTGGCATGACTGTTCTATTCTATAATCCCCGATATATACACCTGTATATCCAGGCGGCAAAATGGCTTCTGCGTCTCCTGACGTAGCATTGTGTGATATATAATAAATTTTTTTGAAGGATTTAAGATATTTCCACATCTCTTTCCTATATCCAAAAACAGTTACATTGCGAAACATCGAATTTAACATTTTTTCTTCAATAGGAGTACGAGGAGGCGGCATCACCGCTACTATCTCATTATTCGTAAAACAGCTTAATACGAGGTAATCCAAACCATCTTTATCTGTTTCATAGGCGAAAGTTGCATCATTATCAATGGTGTCAAGCAGCAGATGGGTGGCTTGCATATCTTTGCAATCATTTACAAAATGCCCTACTTTTTTACAAGAAGATACGAGAAAAGCAAACAACAGTAGGCAGACAAAAAGGAATTTCTCTTTGTTTCTTGCGTGTCTGAAAATTAGAAAGACAGAAATCCACATACATAATCCAGCCGGGAAAATGTATCTGGCTACTAATACTGGTTTGATTACTATAGACATTATCAAACCAACTACAAAAATGCCTATCAGCACACAAAGACCCATTATATCATCAAAAGATATTCTCCCGTTTTTTGTCCTTAAAACCTTAACAAACAGAAAGGGCAGAATGAAGTGGACGGGTAAAAACAGGAAAAAACAAGTGAGAAGCAATTCACCGGTGGTGAACTTTATCCAATATTCTGCAGATACCTGACGTACTTGTTGCAGCAGAATTACCAACCAAGGGAGATAAACAATTACGACAATAATGCCACACACAAACAATCTCAACAGCATACGCCGGTCGCGCAGGCAAAACCATACAAGCATTATAACCCATATTATTGAGACAGATAAGAGGGCATAATAATGGGTATAGGCAGCACATAGCGTGAATAGCGTGATGATAAGCCACGTTTTCCAGCCTCCTTTACCGCTCATGACATCACGCGCATAGAGGAAAGTTGCTGTTACAAAAAACAGTGCCCAACTGTACATTCGTATTTCCAAACCATAGCGGAAGAACTCCGAACATGCACAAAGACATAGCAGCAACAGCCAGCGCACAAGATTCCCCCCATCATGTATTTTTTTAAGACAAAGCAGACCAGTAAGCACGTAAGCTACAAGAGAGAACAGATGCGACAAGACAGTGATGACATAAAGATCATTTGAGCCAAACGATAGTACAGACAGCCACGCTTTCAACATGATATAATAAAGCGGAGGGTGCACATCTAATGCTGTAACATCTATAACATCAGTATAACTCAATTGAATAAGCTTGAGTGTAAAACCCTCATCGTACCAAAAGTAGGGGTTAAAAATAAACACGGCGAACAATACGAAGGCTATAGCAATACAGCAGACGACCACTGTATATAATATCTTACTGTTGAGGAGACGTTCAAACACCTCACTTTGGCTGTCATCATCGCGCATCAACATCCAGTTGATAAAGAATGTCAGTATGGGGGCTGCCAACAGACACAGCACACCGCACAATATCCACGTTGCCGTTTTGTTTTCATCACCAGATGAAAACCACAGTGTCAAATTTGTATTTTGCAAGAATTGATAAATCAGAACAAGGGATAAAAGCAGAGAAATGGGAAAAGTAAGGAAAGTTGCCTTGCGGTGTAACACGTCGTAAGCACCAGTTACAAAAGCAGAAGCCACAATGACTGGCAGAACAAACAGGATAGAAAGTCCCATAGGCACTGGCACTATCTTAGATAACAACATCAAGACGAAAAATGATATAGTCAACGGAACATTGCACAACACATTGCGCAAAGTCGGCTTGGTGAAATATGGTCCGGTCATATTAGCTCCTTAAAAAGATATACATATAATTATGCAAAGGTAATAAAAAATGTGAAAAAACATCACGATAAAAAATAATTATATAAGTTTGCAAAAAAAATGAGAAGATACATTTACATAATGTTTTGTTTTCTGGCAATAAATTATTATTTGCCGACCTTAGCATTAGATGAAAACAACAATACCATAACTTCTGATGACAACCCGGCAATTGCCGATGACAATATTGTAATTGCAGGAGACACTGCTGTTGACATTCACTATTTCATCAATGACAATCTACCGCTTATTGAGATAAACACGGTAGGAGGGGAAGAGCCGACGTTTGATCCTGCCGATCCGCCTGAAGGGTGTATAGGCAACAGTATCACCAATGCGACGAAAGTGCCGGGGCGGATGTATATCATAGTTGGGAGCGACACACTATACGACAGTGGAGAGTACGAGAAAGACGAGAGTGGGTTGACGATAAAGATCAGGGGAAATTCCAGTGCCCGGTTTGCCGACAAGAAGCCATACAAGTTAAAGTTACAGAAGAAAGCCGACTTGCTGTTTCGAGGTAATGATTCCATTTATAAAGACAAGGAGTGGATATTGAATGTGGATGAGACCAATTTAACCAACAATATGGTAGGTGTAGAAGTATCCAAGCAAATGAATTTTGCATGGATACCAACCTGTACATACGTGAATGTGGTGATAAACGGAACATATCGGGGAATATATTATCTTAGTGAATCAGTAAAGAGAGATTCCAAGTGCAGGATAGACGTAGAAAAAGAGACCGGATATATCATAGAGAATGACCCATACTATTGGAATGAAGACCTATATTTCAACAGTTCATTTGTTTACAACTATACATTCAAATATCCGGAATCAGAGGATGTCAGTGAAGAGCAATTGGAATATATCCAAACGGTGATGGACTCTGCAGAGGCGTCATTAGACGATGGCACATATCCAGACTATATAGACGTAAACACATTTGCAAATTGGGTGCTTACGCATGACCTGCTTGGCACGTCAGATGGGGCTGGTTCAAATATGTTCTTGTCAAAATACGACAATACAGCAAGCAGCAAGATCAAGATGGAGACCCCTTGGGATTTTGATACCATAGAGCGGACAACAGATACATGGTCAACAGTGCATGAAACGATAGGATTTTTTTATTGCAAGCTTTTCGGCAACGCCAATCCGGAATTCACAAAAGAATATATAAAGGCTTGGAAAGAGAAGCGTGATACCGTGGTTGACAAAATAATAGAAAAAATGGATAGCCTTGAACATTCTGAGCTTGCAGCTTCTCTTGACTATTACAGTGGGATAGACAAGAAAGTTGATTATTTGAATTATGATTCTATCTCAATACAGATTGAAGAGCACAAGCAATGGTTTATAGACAGAAAGGCATGGCTTGATGCTGCCATAGCAGAATTAGAGAAAGAGACGGGCATCTTACCCGCACCCTACTGTTATCCAGCAGGCAGCGATGCCATATACGATCTGCAAGGGCGCAGAGTATTGCATCCCACCAAAGGAGTATATATAAAAGGCGGTAAAAAATACATTTTGAAATGATGTGAGTTTCTGGAATTAGAAATTTATAAAATCTATTCTTCCGTATGACAGGAAAAGAAGCTGATTACAAACCTTTGGTGAGTTTCATCATACCATGCTACAACCTATCCGCCGCTCTGATAACGGCGTGTCTTGACAGCATATTGTGCCTGTCTCTCAAACCATACGAAAGAGAAATAATAGTTGTAGATGACGGGTCGAAGAAGCCACTAAAAGACCTGCTTACAGACTACCACAGAGACATTATTGTAATAAGACAAGAGAATCAGGGACTTAGTGCGGCAAGAAACACAGGCATCAGCGTTGCCAAAGGCAGATACATCCAATTTGTGGATGGAGATGACAAGCTGCTCAGAGAAGCCTACAGGCATTGCCTGAACATAGTAAGACAGCAGCAGCCCGACATGCTTATCTTCCAGTTCACTGATAAAGAAAATCCCCATTCCAAACGCATAAGAACCCAGGAAACAGATGCCACAAGCTATATGCAGCACAACAACATTCACGCTGCCGCCTGGAGTTATATTTTCAAAAGAGAAATATTGGGCGACTTACGTTTTACCATTGGCATATTGCATGAGGATGAGGAGTTCACCCCCCGGCTGCTGTTGCGGGCAGACAAGATTGTGAACACAGATATAACAGCATATTTCTATCGCAGCCGGCCGGTGTCGATAACTCACGACAACAACAAGCGAATGTTGGTGAAACGGATGAATGATATGGAGGGCATTATATGTCACCTGCATGTTCTTTCCCTTTCGTTGTCATCAAACAAACGTCTTGCCCTTGAGCGTCGGGTGGCACAAATAACGATGGACTATATCTACAACATAATAAAGATAACACGCTTGTCAACACAGCTGAGAAGAAGGATAGAGCGGTTAAGAAGAAAAGGGCTGTTTCCCCTACCCTGCCGCAACTATACATTGAAATACACATTATTCCGAATGTTCTTCAACAACAATATCACAAGAAAACTGTTCTCTTATATAGCATTGAAATAAAATGTATAATCCTGTGATTATCCATCATTTTACTCACATAATTATATAATAAAAATACAGTCATATCGTTAAAAGAGAGATGGAGAAAGGGAACGGGAAGACCACTTATTCACACATATTGAAATATACAAGTCTGTTTGGCGGTATCCAGTTTTTAAGCATATTGATAGGGATATTGAGAAACAAATT
>JAJPZD010000229.1 GCA_021204605.1 Prevotella sp. | reverse complement strand
TATCATGATATAAAATTATTTTTAATCTTCAATTTTTAATTTGCAAACAGACTGGATATTTAATCATCAGCCTATTATCAATGAAAGGTTTATTTTGGGAAAAACAAGCGTTTCACCTTTTGAAATATACCATTTTGATGTTTGACTTTCTGTATGGATACCACCTCTGTTGAAACCTGCTGTTTTGCGTCCATCCTAAGTGTGATATTGGAATTTTCTTCTTTAATATCATTTGTGTAGATTTTGTTTTCTTTACAAACCTCCAAAATAGGTATAAGAATAGCAGTGTTGTTGTCAGAAGATTCACAACAATCAGTAGCAATAATTAACATTTTGTCCTCGTTGTTTGTTTTCTTACTCAAAATCTCCACGAGAATTTCATCGCTGATACAATGAAGTACTCCGTCAGAACATAAGAAGAAATAATCTCCCGCCTCTATATCTGTGGTAACAGTAACGGTTGCCATGGCTCTGTTCTGGTCGGCGGCCACCGATTCCATACAACGCGTAATGATGTTGCTTTGTGGATGATTGACAGCATCTTCGGGGGAGATTAAACCAGAGTGAACCATTGAATTTACCAAAGAGTGGTCGTCAGAACGGTACAGTATTCCTTTGTCAGGTCGGATATGGTAAATACGACTGTCTCCAATGTGCGCCATCGTGCAACCACCCTTGTGAAAACAAACAAAGGTCAATGTTGTGGCCATACCTTCATTAGAACTGTCGGAGGCGTTATCCAAAGCATCGTAAGCAGCATCAAGGACTACGCTGAACATCCTGTTGTCGAAAACCAGATTTGATAAATCTTTTTCAGCCAGGGACTTACCGATGGATTCACAAACCGTCTTGCTTGCCACCTCACCCTTTGCATTTCCGCCGACACCGTCACAGACGACGAAAAAGCGTTGCCTTTCATCGGAGATGTCACAGTCGGGATAGCGAGAGTCCTCTTGATTACCTCTCTGTCCTAACTGTGAGAAGGAATAAGACTGTCCTAAACGAATGTCCATCATTTCTTTACTTTTTTAAACGTGAGTGTAGTCTTGCCGAGTTTTATTGTATCACCATAATTAAGATAGATACTGTTGCCAATCATCATCTCGTGCCCATTAACAAATACGGGGTTGGAGGCTTTCAGGACGGTGAACTTGAAGATAGTACCTTTGTCTGCAAGTATAGGTTCTATAATGGCAGAACGTCTGCTTACAAAATCATCGTCCAAAGAGATAGTGGAAGGTTCGTCAATATCTTTACGTCCTATTGTTACTGTCTCTTTGCCGATTCTATGATGTTTCTGCGAGAACATACCGCCCCAGACTATCTCTCCCAAGCTTGTTGTGTCTGTCTTAAAAGATTGTGTGACTTTTCTCTCCTGCTCCTGTTGCGGCTGTTCTTCTTTTTTCGTCTCGCTTTTTACCATTGCGGTTTTCTCAACGGCATTGAATCCTATTATCGTCTTACATTTTGGACAAATGTGTTTATGAATGCCCGTGTTCTGTATTTTCTTCGCCATTTCAAAACCGCAATCAGGACAATGAACTTTATAGATGTTGCCAACGCATACTTTTTCTTTAATAATGTAAAGTTTTTCCTTGCCCTCCACTTTTTGTGGTATGCCCAACTGTGGTATCTCTTTTTTTGGTGAATTGCTTATATTGATATTTTTTTCCATAACTTAAATCGTTTGATATTTAACTTTCTGTTTTGTGAATTATGTCTTATTATCTCATAAAACATCAGAATACACATCGTCAGCGGGGAAATCTTCAGGCTCGTCTGCAGTAGGTGGATCGTCATCGTCATCTGTAGGATCATCATTTATTATAATATTATCTTCTTCAGGCTTTCCTTCATCGATGTTTCCTTTTTCTTCGTGTTTGTTGTCAAGCAACTGAGCCAGTAATTCATCTACATCATAATTATTGTTGCCTTCTTCCCTTTGGGCGTATTCAGGGCTTACATGTTGTCCTGTCTCTGTGTCAATAATGTCATTTGTAGGGTCATCTAATGACACAATATTGTCGTTTTCAGTAAGAGCCAAATAGCCACCAGTCTGGTCAATCATAGTCTCAAGGTCGCTATAAACAAGGTTTCCCTCTGCGGTAGTGACGAAATTACCTGCCATATCATAAATACCCTCAAAGATGCCATCACCATCAGCATCAGCAAGTAAGAATTGCCCTCCATCAGGTGTATGAACAAGGGCCGCATTAACCTCATTACCAACAGCAGTGTACACGATTGTCATCTCGTCAATTGCAATGACATTCGGAACATCAATGTCTTCGGGATCAACATTATCTTCTTTCACAATCTGCTCTGCTATCTCCTCTGGAGTAGGTTCTCCACTGTTTCCGCCTTCTCCACCCGTATTTCCAGAATTCCCACTATTCCCGGAGTTTCCTGAATTTCCTGGGGGTTCTTGGTTTCCGGAATTTCCGATTGGCTGTTGTTGACCATCTGAATTATTATCAGTAGGATGTGGCTCTGTGATGTTCTCATCAGACACCTCATCGTTTGTTCCTGTTGTAGGTTGTTCTTCCACAGACGGTTCAGAGGTAGTCTCCTCATTTTCTGTCACTTCCTCCTGCTCTTGTGTCTGTTGGACATTATCTTCCGAAATGGGATTGTCGTCATTTCCGCCAGTAGCGAAAGCATATCCAGCCGCACCTCCACCTATGGCCGCGCCGGCAGCGGTAAGAATAGTTTGGGTATTGTTGAATCCCGCTTTTGCAGTTTTCTGTGCTTTAAGTTGAATTTTCTTAGTATCCATATCTTTTATTTTTAATTATTTGTTTATGCAAAATTACATTTTCTGTTTCCAGTTGTCAAACATTTTCTGTCATGTTGTATGAAAGTGCAGCGTTTATTGACGAAAGTATCACATTGTGATGCTGACAAGCCTACCAACTTGTCAAAACTGTATTGAAGCTGCCCTTTGGTCCGATGAGTTGTGGATGCTGTTGGTACTTAGCACCATGTGTCCTGTTAGTCACGTCCTTGTACACGTAATTAAACAGTTCCCCAAGGGTAACTTTCTTGTCTCCATCAGTGTCCGCTTTCCCCCTTAATCCTTTTGCCATAGCATTTGTGAAATATCCGTTACCAAGCCATGAGTTTTCGGATGACAATTCGTCAGCACGACTTGACATCATGAAAACGATTTTCGCTTCGTTTGAGCCGTATGAGTATGTGGAGCCCAACAAAGAAGATACACTGCCAGACATACAGGCATCAATGAAACAGAACACATTCTTAGTCTTCGCTTTGGACAGAATTTCTATAAGTTCTGAATATTTGAACATTTTAAGTCCGTAGGATATGAAACCGCCTGTATCCCCATGCCCAGAGAAATAGAAAATGATATTGTCTTTCTCTGTTGCCAACAGCACCACTGCTTTTAGTTTGTTTACTATGTTGTCGTGTGTTACATTACTGCTTGTAAGCATTGAAACCGTGGCGTTTTGCTGATCGAAAATCTGTTTCAGTTCCTTAACGTCTTTTGTGGTGTTGCCAAGATTAGCATTCTCAATGCCGTAATTACTGATTCCTGTAAGAACCACAAAAGTGCGTTGTGCCCCTGCGCTGACGATAAAGAGCAGGGAAATGATAATAATTGAAAATCTTTTCATCATAATCTGTTTTTTGTTATGTTTATTTTGCCTTACATTTCGCGCACTGCATAGTGCGTATTTCCTTAACGGTCAGGATGTGAGAGCATTTTGGATTAGGACAATGATAAAATTTTTCTCTCTCACCTGAGATTTTTTTCTTTTTTGAGACGGGGTCGTAAAATATGGAACTAATCATTGACACAATGGAGCTGAGCCGAAGCAACATAATCTGCAAACTTCCTTTTACTGCAAGGGAACCGAGAAGAGCAATTCCAGAAATAAGAGCTATGGCATAGCGCATATATTTGGACACTTTCTCGGCTTTCTTTTCTTTCAGCTCAAATTTGTCCTCTATCTCGTTAAGATACTCAAACTCCTTAGTGAAATTGTCCACACCGAGTAATTGACGTGCATAAAAACAACAGCCGTTGACGTTGTCGGGTCCCAAACGTATAAACGTCAACTCGTTTATCTCAACAGTAGCCACACGACGAGTCTCGCCATCCTCACTGCGGATATACGTTCCATTAGTGGAATTAAGGTCTTCGAGTCGCCAAATTCCGCTGTCATCGATTGTAATTGTCGCATGTTTACGGCTTACTCCCGAATTAGTTATCTTGAACGGTTGGTTCCCCTCTGTTCCTATCGTTATCTGTTTCATTGTTTTTCTTGGTCATATTGTTTTTAATCTGTATGCTTTTCACTACCGCATCCTTGTAGGATTTAAGTGATTTTTTAGCCACCTTTATGCGGATTTCATCATGTGCATCAGATAATGTGATCATTTGTTTCAACACATCAATTTTCTGCAGGAAAGAGTGGTTTATTATCATACTCCTACCTATGCGAATAAACGTACTTTTTGTATGCTTTGAATTTTTCAATGCGTTTTCCACTTTTGAAATTCCCATGGTGATGGTTATCTCTCTCTTGTTCATGAGAATAACGTGTGAATAGTTTCCGCTTGCCTGGACAATAGCCACGTTATCGGCTTCTAACGCTATGAGTTCATCCCTGGTATTGAAAATTATTTTTGCCATAAATCACATAATTTGACAAAGCAGCTAAAGTAACAGATAATCTTTAATTATCATGATACAAGAT
>JAJPZD010000291.1 GCA_021204605.1 Prevotella sp. | reverse complement strand
TAAACAACGTCAAGGTTCTGTCATTGTCAGTCATCACAAAGATTTTGCCCACAAATTTACTTTTTTTTCTTCATACTGCAAAATTAATTCAATCTATTTTTGTAATTTCCAGACATATTGACACTTAACGCATTTTTGCAGCATGACAATTATCATACATTTCCAGCATGACAGCACATATTTATACACAATAACGACAGTGGGTTAATTTCATGGAATTTTCAAAACAAAAGAAAGCCCATACAATCTTTGCTCTACATGTATTCGTAATATTAGCAAGACTATTCAGTTGAGGTTGTTGTTCTCTGTTATAGTCCTCATAACATATAAAAGCTGCGCCATTTTTTTAGTGCAGCTTTTATAATTGGGCTCTGTTGATATTTATAAATGAATATCACTCTACATAATCTACCTTAATCACAATCACCCTAATCACCTGGTCATCAGTGTCGTTGTTGATCTTCGCAATATGCCAATCGCATGGGAAGAAGATTATAAACTTGTCAGTTGTGGAATCAAAGAAACGGGCCTTTGCCACGTCATAGTCATAATGTATCACGTCTGGCTGGTACTCGCAATTCGGTGTACTCGAATTGTGCTCCAACACGGCAAACCTCTCAATTCCCTTTACGACATACTGGAAGTCGATGTGATGATAATGGCTCTCACTGCGACGCTTCTCAAGCTCGCTGTTGTTGGAATCCTCAACACTTACCACAAGTGCCGTCCCCTCTATCGGATGCTTTCCCTTTTCTATCGCCAAAAGATCAGTCTCTGAAAGCCACTTGAACAAAGCCTTCCACTGCTCAGGGTTCTTCTGGTACTGTTGGTAAAACTCCACAAGGTTCACACTGCTGTCAGGAGAGGCTGCCGTGAAACCGTTGCGCCACTCGCCTGCCTCAACCCACTGCTGTGCCTTCTCCACCAAGTCCTGGTCAAACGAATTTGTATATACCTCCTGCGCCGACAAATTCGCAGTCAAGAATAATGACATGATTGCCGTTAAAATTGTTGTTTTCATAATATTATTTTTTATTGTTAATACGACTCTTCCTCATTGGGGAATGTCTGCTCTTTCACATCGGTAACATACTGCCCTATCGCATCGGTCATTATGGTGTTCAGGTCGCAATATCTCCGCAAAAAACGCGGATTGAACCCCTTCGACATCCCAAGCATATCGGCTATCACAAGTATCTGACCATCGGTATATCCTCCGGCCCCTATCCCTATCGTCGGTATCTTCAACGCCTCTGATACCTTCTTTCCCAACTTCGCCGGTATCTTCTCCAATACCACGGCAAAACAGCCCGTCTCCTCAAGTAAAAGTGCATCCGACAGCAGTTTGTCGGCCTCAAGCTCCTCTTTGGCCCTTACAGCGTATGTGCCAAACTTGTTGATGCTCTGAGGCACTAATCCCAAATGGCCCATCACGGGAATACCCGCGTCTATTATACCCTTCACAGTGTCTATCACCTCAACGCCGCCTTCCAATTTCAGGGCATCGCAACCGCTCTCCTTCATCATGCGTATGGCGTTCTTCACACCTTCCTTCCGGTCTATCTGATAACTCCCAAATGGCATATCACATACCACCAAGGCACGCTTCACGGCTCTCACCACCGACTTCGCGTGATATATCATCTGGTCAACGGTTATAGGTAGCGTCGTCCCGTTTCCCGCCATCACGTTTGAGGCGGAATCGCCTATCAATATCCCATCTATACCGGCGCCATCCACTATGCCTGCCGTAGTGAAATCATACGACGTGAGCATCGATATCTTCTCTCCCCGCTGCTTCATCTCGATGAAACGGCGTGTCGTGACTTTCCTGTTGTCACTAACTAAATATCCTCCCATTCTCTATCTTACTGTTACGCCAATGTCATTGACATCGGATTATATTGCAAATTTAATCTCTTTATTTCATTCCATTCCAAGAATACCGCATAATTTACGATAGTCAAGTCCACTGAAATCAGCTATCACATAGTCAGAATACGGCCATATCGCATCCGCAGGATTGGTCGTCGCAATACCCACTACCTTCATCCCCGCCGCACGCCCCGCTTTCAGACCGTTGAAACTGTCCTCAAACACTATGCACTGCTCATTGGGCAAATGGAATTTCTCCGCCCCCTTCTCATAGCAGTCGGGATCGGGCTTGCTCCTGGCGAAATCCTCCGACGTGAGTATCGCATCAAACAGATCATTCAACTCAGGACGCACAGCATACACCGCATCCATCTTCATCTTGTTCGAACTCGTTACAATGGCTGTCCTCACTCCATTCTCACGCAAACTCTTTATGAATTGCACGAAACCTCCAATATATCCGAATGTCATGCGCTGCTCAAACTCGTTCAGTTCTCTCACTATTTCCGTCTGCTCACGCTCCATACCAGAAAAATATCTGTCGAATATCTGCACCAACGTCTGGCCCTTGATCTCCCTCTCAAGTCCTGGCCTGTCGGGATGATATTTCCTACACTGACCACCCCAGAAGATACTATATTGACTTTCAGTGTCAAACACTACTCCATCCAAGTCGAATAATGCCGCTCTAAGTGCTATTTCCATTGTCGTATTTCTACTTTGCGCTGCAAATGTAATCATTTTACAAAATAAAACGGAATTTATTTGTGACTTTCATACGTTTCTAATAATTTTGCATTAATCAATCAGAATATCTTCCAAGATGAGAAAGTTGCTTTTTTACACTTGCCTCGCTCTTTTCACCGCCTCCTTGACTTGCTCCTGTGGCAACAAGGCGGGCTCTATCCTTACAGGAAAGGACAGTATCTCATTCGACAGCATAAAAGTGGACTCTACCGTGGCGCTCACAGAGGGCGATGCAGCAAGTCCCGCCTGCCACGTAAGCCTCAGCATCACATACGCTATCGGCAAGAAAGCCGACTATATCAATGATTCTATCATACGCTCCGGCATTCTAAGCCCTGACTATTTCTCCATTTCTTCCGAAAAACTGTCCATACAAGAGGCCGCCGACTCTTTCGTATCAAGATATCTAAGTGAGTACAAGCAGGATTACGGGGAGCTGTACAAGGCCGACAAAGAGCACGGCGCATCTTACAACTGCGAGTATATCGTAAGTACATATATCACACAAGAATCCGACGATTATTTCACATACGTCGCCAACATCTACAATTATGGTGGTGGGGCGCACGGCAGCTCTGTGGTGATCACCAGGAATGTAAACGTTAAAAACGGCAAGATCGTGGCTCTGAAGGATATTTTCGTACCTGGCTATGAGCGTGACCTCAACGACATCATAGTAAAAAATCTTTGTGAGCAGTTCAAAGTGAAAAGTCTTGAGGCTCTTAGACAAAAAACCATTTTCTTAGGTATTGACGTATATCCCCCCGACAATTTCATTATCGGAAAGAAAAACATCACTTTCATCTACTCACCCGACGAGATTGCAAGTCATGCCATAGGTCAAATCAGGGTGAAGGTTGACAACGATGATTTAAAGGACTTGTTCAGAAAATAACATGGAGATTGTCTTGAAATATTTCCCTGACATCTCCGTCAGCCAACGCCGGCAGTTAGAGGCTCTCGATGAACTCTACCAGGAGTGGAACACCAAGATAAATGTGATCTCACGCAAGGATATCGACAACCTCTATGAACATCATGTGCTGCACTCACTCGCCATAGCGAAAATGTTCAATTTTCAAAAAAGCACAACAGTCCTTGACTTCGGCACAGGGGGAGGTTTTCCCGGCATTCCGCTCGCCATCATGTTCCCTGACGTAAAATTCAAACTGATTGATGGTACCGGTAAGAAAATCAAAGTGGTCAAAGAGGTAATCAACGCTATCGGACTGCACAACTGTGTGGCGGAGCAACGACGTGGGGAGAATGAGAGGGGCATTTTCGACTTCATCGTCTGCCGTGCCGTGATGCCCTTTGACAAGTTGGTTGCAATAGTCAGAAAAAATGTCAACAGAAAGGGCAACAATTCCATACCCAACGGTATTATCTGTCTTAAAGGCGGCAATATTGATGATGAGCTTGGAAAATTCAGGAAGAATGTTGAGATAACGGAGATTTCCGATGTGTTCCAAGAGGATTGGTTCACACATAAATATGTAATTTACTTGCCATTGTAAAATTTATATTTTATGAAGATACAGCGTTTCGTATGCAATATGTTCGAGGAAAACTGCTATGTGGTCAGCGATGATACCGATGAGTGCGTTATCATAGACTGCGGCGCATTCTACGAGGAGGAGAAAAAAGCCATAATAGGATATATCCATGGCAACAACCTCCAACTCAAACATCTGCTCTGCACTCATGGGCATATCGACCATAATTTCGGTAACAGGGCTATTTTCAACGAGTTCGGCATCGGGCCGGAGATTTGCATCGGCGATGAGCAACTACTAAGCATGCTCAGTGAGCAGGCTAAGACTCTTGTCGGTATAGATTACTCTGAGACCCAACCACCTGTATGCAGGTTCTTCTCCGATGGGGACATAGTGTCTTTCGGCTCCCACTCTTTCAAGATTATAAACACGCCAGGGCACTCGCCTGGTGGGGTGTTCTTCTACTGCGAACAGGAGTCACTCGCATTCTCAGGTGATACGCTGTTCCGCATGAGTATCGGGCGCACGGATTTCATTCAGGGCAACTACGACGACCTGATAGCCAGTCTCAAGAATATCGTGGCTAAGTTGCCAAAGGACACTTTAATCTTGTCCGGACATGGACCGCAGACAACTATTAAGGAGGAATTGCTCTACAACCCATATATGAAGTGATTTTGCTATCTTGAAATAAATGGTAACATCTAAGGCGGAAAGGATAATCTTAGGTATCGACCCCGGCACTAACGTAATGGGCTACGGGCTTCTCAAAGTCATCGGCAACAGAGCCTCGATGATGGCAATGGGGGTCATTGACATGAGAAAAACGCACGATCCGTACCTGCGGCTCGGTAAGATCTTCGAGAGGATTACAAGTCTCATTACAGAGTTTCTGCCCGATGAAATGGCCATCGAAGCTCCTTTCTTCGGAAAGAACGTGCAGTCGATGCTCAAATTAGGCAGGGCACAGGGTGTCGCCATCGCAGCCGCCATCAACCACGACATTCCAATCCATGAGTATGCGCCGCTCAAAGTCAAGGTGGCTCTCACAGGGCAGGGATTGGCTTCAAAGGAACAGGTGGCGGGTATGCTGAAACGGCTGCTCAACATTAAGGAGGAGGATATGACACCTTTCATGGATGCAACTGATGCGTTGGCGGTGGCATATTGCCATTTCCTGCAGTCTGATACACCTGTTTCGACTGTCAACTATCGAGGTTGGAAGGATTTTGTTAATAAGAATAAGGAACGTACTAATGCAAAGGATAATTAGAATTGAAAACGGTATCACGCGCATGCCGGCTTGGAGAATGGCTGTGCCTGTCAACTTTGAGCTCAACGATGGGGAGAACATAGCTATCGTGGGGCGCAACGCAAGTGGCAAGTCGATGTTCGTCGATATTATCACAAACAGGCATCCTCTCATCCTAAAAGACCCGGAGTATGATTTCGCTCCGAGTAAGAAAACGCTTATTTCCGACAACATTAAATATATCACGTTCAAGGATTCTTACGGTGAGAGTGATGGCGCTTACTATCTGCAACAGCGTTGGAATCATCATGACATCGACGAGGAAACTCCTACCGCCGGCGAGCTCCTCGATCAGGCTTACTGCCTCATGGGGGAGGACAGCGAGGAGCGAAGACGGCTGAAAGCGCACCTTTATGACCTCTTTCAAGTAGGGCATCTCCTTGATAAGTATATCATTTTTCTATCAAGCGGTGAATTGCGCAAGTTCCAACTGATTAAGATGCTTTTCGCAGACCCTCGTGTGCTGATTATTGATAATCCGTTCATCGGCCTCGACACAGAGACGCGCGACCAACTGAGAAATCTTCTTGCTGTCCTCTCTCGTGAGCGTACTTTGCAGGTCATCATCGTCTTGGCAAAATCAGACGAGATTCCAGACTTCATCACACATGTGGTTGAGGTGGAGAATATGGTGGTCAAACCGAAGGTTACCGTTCAGGAGTATCTCGCTAACCGTAAACCTTACCCTGAACATCTGCTTAGTCCTGAAAAACGCAAGGCAATCATAGACATTCCCTACAAAGACGTGGAATATCACAGTGATGAGGTCGTGAAGATGAACAACACTACAATACGCTATGGGCAGCGTACTATCATCAAGGATTTGAATTGGACAGTCCGAAACGGGGAGCGGTGGGTGCTCTCAGGGCAGAACGGCGCTGGAAAGTCAACGCTATTAAGTCTTGTGTGTGCCGACAACCCACAGGGGTATGCCTGCGACATCGAACTGTTTGGCATTCCTCGTGGCTCCGGGGAGAGTATATGGGACATAAAAAAACATATCGGATATGTGTCGCCTGAAATGCACCGCGCTTACCGCTATGACTTGCCAGCTATCCGCATCGTGGCGAGTGGATTAAAGGATTCCGTAGGGCTTTATGCCAAGCCTGATGTGGCGGAATATCAAAAGTGCCGTTATTGGATGGATATCTTCGGCATCGCTGAATTGGAGGAACGGCCATTCCTCAAATTGTCTGATGGCGAACAGCGTCTCGTTCTACTCGCACGGGCCTTCGTGAAAGACCCTGAACTGCTCATCCTCGATGAACCATTCCATGGTCTTGATGTCCACAACCGCCTCTTTGTAACTGACATTATTGAGACATTCTGCCAACGCAGGAACAAGACAATGATCTTCGTCAGCCACTATATGGACGAGCTACCCAAATGCATCGACCACTCAATCACTCTCCAGCGTATCGTTTAATAAATGTACTCTTAACTCAAAATACCCCACAGCGAACTCTTAACTCTTAACTCATAACTCTTAACTCCCCACATTCGGGCTTACCCCTAAGGGCAATTCTTCATTTTTCATTCTTCATTCTTCATTTTTCATTCTTCATTCTTCATTCTTCATTCTTTAATATGCAATTTACCATAGTAATAATAATCCTCACTTTCGCTCTCCTCTACGTTGCCTACTCTCTTTACAAGTCTTTCACGCAGAACAAGGGCGACAGGTGTTTTGGCTGTCCGTTGAAAGAGGCCTGCGACAAGAAAAAAATGGAAAACTCCTGCCCGCCTGATAAGAGATGACTTTTTCACTTAGTGTCTCTCACGCAGCGCAGGTTCGTCGCCGTCGCTTTCACTGACAGAGGATATTCTTCAGGAAAGGGCTTTATCTCTACTGTATTTGCCTCCACATGCCAGTGGGCGGCATCAATTTTCCTTATTATATAGGTTTTGTTGTTGCTAGTCACTGTCATGTTTTTATCCACAGTGGCGTTGTTGTAGCATCCGCATGTCCCTGCATGGATGTTTATCTCTCCAGTGTTGTAACGGAAGTCTTGGGTAGGGAAAAACGACACTGCCGGACCTATGCTGCCCTTCCAACCTTGCATGTACATCGTATATCCGTTTTGCTTGTTTATCACAGATATACTGTTCTCCACACAGTTCAGTTTGGTGAATGGATTGCTGTCGTGATTCGAGTTGATATTCTTCCCGTTCTTTGTGAATCCGAGCCATATATCACCGGGAGATACTCTCCAACCATATGGGCATGGATCGAATATTGTCTTGTTCGGGCCGTAGTCGTCTTCTAAATATGCATCTATTTTGTTGTAATATTTGTCGTATTTGTCGCTTTTGCTGTCCTGACTGTAAACTTGATAGTCACCGTTACCTGGATGTCCGCCACCCCATAGGTAGTCGTCCTCCTCTGGCAGCCAGTCGCCTCCGTTGTATCTGAAATATTCTGTCTGTGCATCGTGGGATATTCCTGATGCGATAAACATCGTGGGATGTCTCACTGATTGCTCTATAACGTAGTTGTTGTCGTTTCCTAATGTCGCTCCTGGCACCTCGCCTGCTGCCTCCGTATAGAACACCTCCGTGCCTTCGCTTGCTCCTATCATGCCTGTGTTGCCTGTCAGGTCTATCTGCTGGTTCCTGTTGTCATATACTCCTATTTCCACTCTGTATGTTCCGTTGCTTGCCTTCACATCGCCATCGGCAAACCCTGCCCACTGGGGATTTCCGTGCTTGCCCCCTGACGTGGTGATGTTTCTCACTTTTTGGGCCGGGAAAGGGTCTTTCCGACCCCATTGGTACAGTGTCCCGTATGTGTCGTAATCCACTGCTCCTGCCGTTGCCGGATATTCTGACAATGCTCCTAATGCGAGGTTCATCACTAATCGTCCAGGTATGTATTCTTCGGTGTTGATGCCGTTTGTAGAATCCCATTTGTAATGGTAGTACTCTACTGCTCCTTTCTCAGGACTTACGCCTTCATTAGGAACCCATATATGCCATGACCATAGTATGTTGCCCTCACAGTCCTCGTCATCGTATGCGGCTATCAGGGCGTTACCTGGTTTGCTCGTCTTGACGTATATCTTGCGGTGGTATTCTATGTAGGTCTTCAAGTCAGTCTCTATATTCGTATTTGGTGCCTCGTCTATCCAAACGAGTTTCTTGCCGCCCTCGGTTGTCGGGTCGTTGTTGCCGATACAGCCTTCTGTCTGCCATATTATCTTCACGCCTCTTATCTTCTTACTGTCATTAGCGGCCTTTCCATTGTATGATGGATTCAGATAGGTGCTGAAATCGTATCTCGCTGCTACGTCGGGGTTGCTTATGGCTTCTGTTTTCAGCTCGCTGCTCATCTCTTCGTCTCGCACGTATGGGTAGAAGGCTATCGTCTCGCCCGGATAGCTCGCTATCAGGCAGTTGGCGGATGGGGTGGTCAACTCATTCTCGGTAATACCGATACTCAACTTTATATCGTAGATGTTGTTCCTCTGGATATTCAGGTTCTTTCCTTTTCCTTCTGCCTCCTCACTGCCAACAGTGGCATCCCAGCTGCCTGGATATGCTGTGTATGATGGCCTTGACAAGATTGTTGCGGTATTGTCGCCCTCTCCGTATGTCACTTGTACGTTCAGGTATGGTATCAGCCTCATCGCATTCGTGGTGTCCTGCTCGTGGATGTTCTCCGGCACGTACATCACGAATGGCCCATAATGCGTCTTCATGCCATCATCCTGGGTGGTGTTCTCATCAGGGATGAACGACCTTGATATCTCGAAACTTGAACTTGACTGAGGATAGTACCATGTGCCGTCTTCGTTGTATGTTGCGGCCACTGTACAAGCTCTTGGGATGTGTTCTATCATCAGACTTGTCATGTTGGCATCGTATCTTTCCTCGTCCTTTAGCGTAATGGTAACATACAGCTTGGCAAACATCCTCGTCAATGGAATACTCGCTCTGTCCCTGCCGTTGCCCGCTATCCTCAACGTACCGTCCTCACCAACACTGCCGCCCATCGGTATCGACAGTTCTTCCTCTCTCGTCGATTCCTCATCATCACCGAGCCTGATGGGTGCGGGGTTGGGAATTGTCTGCTTTTTCAACTCTGTCAATGTATTGAAACCGGAATTTGCTGACATACCCTCACCCGCCCACGTACTGCTGCCAGTGTTCGCGACAACGTATATTATACATGGCTCTCCTCCGTTGTTGCTCAACTGTACATCAACATCGTCGAGGTCACCCAACTCGCCCTGATCGGTTATCGTATAGTATATCGGGACTGTTATAAGCTGTTCAGTAGCATAGTCGTACTGGAACACCCAGATATCGTTCACTCGCCGCTCTGCCTCAGACTCGTCTGTCGCCGCTCTCGTGGTCATCTCTACCGACAGCTTTTCAACTCTAAGGGCAATGCTCACTTCCACCATTTCGCCTTTGTTGCATAGTTGACCCGACGAAATCCCTTCATCAAACAGTTCGTCTGTGCAACCTGCAAATAATACAAGTACCGCCGTAAGCGTTGGTATATTTATTAGATGTCTCTTTATATCCTGTACTTTCTTTCTTAATATCATGTAGTATATTCCTTGTCTTTGTTTAAATCTTTACTGGTTGTTTAAGTTTGCGTTTTTATTCATCTTCATCTCCTATAATTGTGCCGAACTCGAAATCGTTCTCCCACACATTCTCCCAACCATTCACCGTAACATCAAGGCTGCCGTCTTTCAACCTTACCTTGAAACGGTACAGACTGTTGCGCTGTATATCGTAACGGTTGGAAGGTACATCCTCACTATATCCTCCCATGTAGTCGGCGAAATATATCTTGTATGGTCCGTTCTCCTTGCCTTTCTCTTGCAACTTCACTTCTATGTATGAATAGTCATCCCCACTGTTGTCATACTCTGGCAGGTATGCTATCCATTTCTCTTTTATCGTGTTGTCGGCTGAACGTTCCTGCACCTTGAGAAACTGCTTTTCCTTATAGTCTCCATCATTGGCTGCATTCACCAAATGCAGCTTTCTAACGTAATCAACAGACCATTCACCGTAGTTATATTCTCCTTGTGACGTTACTCCGTTTGGTGCACAATAGCCTCTGTCGTTGTAATTGCATATCCTTACATCGCTGAACGTTGTATCATCATCACGCACATCATCAAGCTGTAATATAACTTCTACTTTCGCCATGGCACGTAGCAGGGTGATTGGCTCTCCGTATAGAAACGTAGCCTTACCACTCTCGAAATGCTTGTCTTTGTATTCCCTCACACCATAGAATGGCAGCAGGTTGTCTGGCCCTAAGCGAAAATCTGTCTTATGGTCGAATATACCAAGGTTTTGGCTGCCTGTGTTATATGGCTCGCAAATATCTGATATCGAGGTCACGCCTTGTATCAAGTCGGTATCTTCGACATAGTTCCCTCCACAATTAGCGAGTATCACTACCTTAAAATGACTGGCGTTATCTGTTATCGCCTGTGACACCTCGCCCAACAGGGAATATGACGTGTATCCATCCTCATCTGTCAAGGCGAAGCTGCCTGGCTCGAAAGTTGCGATATATTTGTCATCCCCGTCGAAAAAATATATCCGGAAGTCTCCCCTTGCCACGTCGATGTAGTTCTCGTAACCACTTCCTGCCTCATATCCTTCTGCGGTGCTCTTGCTCGCCCTCGTCGTTAACTCAATACCGACTCTCACTGTCGGCACATCCATCTTCACACCATATTCTTCAGCATCGTCTGCACAAGAAATATGCACAACTGACAACAGCAGCGACATCGCTACCGGCAGCACCGCATTACACAAGGTCTTACTTGTGATTGTCTTACTCTTAATATTCGCTATGATGTGGTGAACTGTAACTTTATTCATTAAATTCTCTCCTTTCTACAGTCCCGCATTCTGCAGCACCACCTTCCACGAGTTTATGTAGATGTAATTGTCAATCCAACGGTCGCCCTCGTCAAGGAAGAACACTATATTATATTCATCCTGACGGTCAAGATATTCCTGGTCGTCCATATCCTCGTTGTAGTAGCCTTTCACCAACAGAGCATAGTCTGTCAATGGGATGGATAACAACTGCTTGCCAGTCTCGTTGTTGGTTATCTTCAGGCGCATCTCATGCCCCTTCACTATTCTCGCAGTGGTCAACTCTGCTATCGCGGCAGTGAAAGTGTTGATTGCGCCATCTGACACCACACCTCCCTCGCCCTGTGTGGTGTTCCAGGCGATATAGATTGTTTCTTCATCGTTCATCAGACTGTTGTCCCAATCCATCTTGCCATTGTCACCGATAATCTCAAAGGTGTATTTGTTACTGTCAACTGCTGTGCCTGAAATGTGCTGCAACACCACCCTGAACATATTGGTGTCCTTCACCAACGGCACGGTGTAATAATACGTTCCTGCTCTTTCAGGAAACTCACATGTCTCCTCATATCCATGGAATAGTCTGTCGAGATCAGTGTCAACATACGCATTGCCTTGATTGTCATGCAGACGGTTCAGTGTGCATGTCAACCCGGCACTGACATCCGCCTCTGGAATGATGAACGTTCCCTTGTCATTGGTGCCGCACCATGCCAACATACTGTACCGCCCAGACGCCACATCTACATCCATGGCATAGCCTTCACGAGCAAGAGCCTCGCCATCCTCAGTCTTTTGCCATACCACTTTACCATTATTGTCAATAAGATAAAGTGTCACCCAACTGACCTCATGAGAGAAGGCATCGGCATATTTCATGTTGTAGTCGTAGCGGAAACGCACCTTATAGTTCACCGCACAATCTCCCTCCCCATCGTATATCACGCCATTACACGCACTAAGCACACAACAGGCAATGACAACCGCCACACATCTTAGATAAGCCAACACCAATTTTTCATTTTTCATTCTTCATTCTTCATTCTTCATTTTTAATTTTTAATTTGCAGCTTGCTGCACTGGTTTTTATTTTTTATTATATTGAGCAAGGAAATTGAGATTTTAAATCTCAACTTCTTGCTCAACGACCTTCCACGGCAGTATGTTGATCTGTGCGCCGACATAATACGTGTCGAAGTAATCTCTCGGATCTGGTACTATAACCTCACCCTCGTCAACAATTCCCTTACCGAGATGTCCTATCGAGGTAATCTTCACATAGTAGTGATGGTTGCGCACGATACCGTAATTACCCTCGTTCACCACCTCTGTCTTTGACTGGTCTGCCCCATTGTCGATAGTTTCATAATATGGGTTCAGGTGCTCTATCGGGATGTTATAGTACATCAGGCCGTTGGCATAGCCTATCGCATTGGCATCCTCGTTGAACTCGTCAAACATGGCAGTGATTGTTCCCTTGTCCTGGATCTCCTCGTATGTGCCATCATCAAGTTTTTTGTAGAGCGTGGTCTTAGTAAACAAACCGCCCGGCACAACGGCATAATAGCCGTCTATGTTCTCTTTGGTGTTCTGATATCCTGACACTTCACGCAGTCTTTTCAACTCCACATACTTATTATCGATATGCTTGTATGTATTCTCGCCAACCATGTAATAGGCATTCAGGTTTTTTGACGCCATCAGATGCTTGATGACATAGTTGAGATATGTGCTGTCAGTGAACAACTCGCCTTTGTAGCGTACTAATGTCCGGGCCTTTATACTATCACCCTCGCCAAGAGTGCATACCCTCGCCTTGAGCAACACACTCGTAATAGCAGAGGAGTTCTTATACTTTAATATCGGGTTCAAACTGGTCGAATTCTGTGCCGTATTCGTGTTCTCCGCACAATAGTCATGGTCGCCCAATTGAAGCAAAGGACTTGCCGTCGTGCTTTCAAGACTTACGTATTTCAGATATTCATTGAGCCATGTCAACGATGAACTCTCGTCTTCCGGTGTCTTTCCCTCTGAGTTGGTCTTGTATTCACATTTTTTGTCATAATTGTACGACATGCCCCAGTAGCTGCGCTTGTTATCAGGATCGTTCCATTTCCATCCTGTTCCTAAGTTGTAAGGCAGTTCTTCGGTAGTGCTGTTCACCCACTCCTCGTTGATGTTTTTTATCATGTTGCTGTTCCTCGCCGTGGCGTTCAGCTTCCAGCCCAACAGCTCCACATAGAGCTTATCCACTGCCATGCCATCCTCATCATCTGTATTTTCATCTCCAGCTACTGTCTCGTCAACCTCGTACAGATAATGTTTCACGCCCCCATACATTGATGTTGTGGCTCCGTCCTTCAAATCGTCGTCAACAACCAACGTCACTTTCGAGGCAAGTCGCTCCACGTATATATCCACTGGATTTATGTTCTGCAAGTCGGTTATCGGCTCTATATGAAAATCTTTCTCTTTCACCTCTGTAACGAAATATGGTATCTTCACCGATGGATTGTCGTAACTGTATTGGTTGGCGAAACTTGTCGTACTCATCACGAAATCGCTGCCTTTCTTAATACCCCCAGCATCGCCTGTTGACAACAATTTCTCAAACTCGTCAAGTGTCTCACCTGCCTCGAACCCAACTGGCTTGTTAAGCACCGTAACCACGTATTTCGGATAGTTCTTCTCCGTCAGTCCTTTCAATATCACCTGTTTCTCACTCGTGAAATCCACGTTCTCCTTGTCTGAAATGGCCAAGTCGCCTTTCCATACCTCGCCCTCACTGACAAACACACCTTCGCTGTCGAAGAAATAGAAATATGCATTGCTCACTCCACTCTCCACTGATGTGCTCGTCTCGAAATTGCCGTTCGCCGCTCTTGTGGTGGCTGACGACGCTCCTACGTCGCATAACCTTACTGTCATATAGGCCTTGTCGCCCTCAAACGTTGGATTATTATTACCAGTAATGTCAATCTCCTCGCTTGTACATGCGCACAGTCCGGCACACGCAAGCATTCCTAATATAATTCTATTCATAATCATTTCTTTATTATTTTTTGTCCTTATTATTATTCATCCCATTAGTGGTTCATTTTCAGAGTGCATCAAAAGAAAAAGCCAAAAGGATTGAATTTTTCATTCTTCATTCTTCATTTGCGAAGCATTGCATCCACAGCGAACTCTTCACTCTTCATTCTTCACTCTTAATTCTACTACATACACCGTGCGCCTTAGTCTCGGATAACAGTCATCAATCATCCGCTTATACTCTTTATGATACGCCTTTCTGATCCTCATTTCATTGGTATCCAAATCAATGCTACAGTCGTCGATAATCTCAAGTATTTCCTTGCGGTGTTCCAAGTCAGAACTCTCTACATACCGCCTCACTCCTTCCCAGTTCTCCGGCTCATAGTCGATGCTAATCACGCCATCCTCAAAATCATACAGTTGCCTCAGATAATTCCGCAACGCCTCTGTGCGTCCTATCGCAAGCTCCCTGTTGTGTTCATATTTTCCTTCCGGCGACGCATAGCCTTTCAGCCATACCGATACAATCACCACAGTAGTATCATTTCTGATAGAGTCTATCGTAGCGCATATCCTCGCCAATTCTTTTTGGTTGTCAAGATATTCAGGACATATCGTTGTCTCGTTGACAGGAAATGTCACCGTCGCCGACCCTCTTATCGTGCGTGTCTCCCTTTCAGACAACTTACTGGCATACTCGGCATACTCACGTTGCGGCTTTATCGCCTCATACTTTTCTATCAGCCTGTATTGTTCTGCCAACACGGTGTTACAACAACCGTAGTCCTCTTTGTGCAGTATAAGTGCCGCACCGTCCATCCAGTCCTGATATGTCACTATCGTGTGGTAAGCTATCAAATCAGGTGCTTTCCTTGCCTTGTAGCTCATCCAGTCTGATCCGCCAAGCATATTTTTGCCGTTCTTGCGCTTATAATGGATGTATCGTTCCCTGCCATACACGCCTACCGACGGCAAATCTATGGAATCCATACCGTTGGACAGGCGTGGAGTAAGCAACACCGCACGGTTGCTCTCCACTGCAAGTCCTGATAGGCTCAACGTCATGTCCACCGACAGGTACTTTCCGTTACGCTCAATCCTGACACTATCGGCGGACACCGACTGTGACCATGCAACGTTTATCCCACACAGAAATAAGATAATTGATAATATTGTCTGTCTCATCTCGCTCGTTTTAGAACACATACACTAAATTGATGGCAAGCCTCGTAGGTCCCACATAGTTGTGCGTCTTGCCCGCCTCGACACGCCGGTTGCATATACTGCACTCATAGCGGTCATACCTTGTGAAGGAGTAGCCGATGCCTACCTCACCCTCTAAGTTCCAATGGCGGCTAAGCATCAAGTCGTAACCGTAAGACAGACCAAACCCTGCGAACCAGCCCTGATAGCGGTTGGACTTCATCTTTTTAGCATCCGTTCCTAAAAAATTGTACCAACCATCAAAGCCTCCGATATTGTATTGTCCCCCGTGTATATGCACGCCCACAAAATGCCCGCCGAAACGGTCGCACAACCAATATCTAACCTCCGGTTGTACAGCCCAGTGCTTCCACCTCCGCCCATGCGACAGCCTCCAGGCGTTCAGTTCTCCCTCCGCTTCGATTGTCCACTTCGGTGCGACGCCTGTCTCCACTCCAAGATTTACGTTCATGAACCCATCTGACAGCAGATTGGTCTTGAGTGCTATATCCTGTGCCGGCATACATTGGCATACAGACACAGTCAGGCACAATAATAGTAATATGCGTTTTTTTGTTATCCCTTTCATCCAAATAATTAATGTCAAGTCCAACACCCCCGTGATGAACCTTAGACTTTGTTATCCTAATTAATCTTTCATGCAAAAGCTCTTAATGCTTTGCACGTACATTTTTCATTCTATTGCTTTCAAGACAATAAGTCATATTAGGTGTATATTCACTCCTTATTACTATACTTTATAAGTGATTTCATTACACAAATCTCATTTTGTGGTGCAAATATAATTGATAACTTATAGTTTCCGCATATTTATTCCGTTATTTTTCAATTTTTATGTAAATTCACTCTTATATAAGCATAATTTAACGTACAGAAATATGCTATTCATCTACTTCACAACCACATTAATACTTTTTAACGGCTAAAAATCGACGCTACAATGTAACACCGATTATGAATATTAGTAATTGAATGGTATCGGGTGAGCCAATAATATCCCACCTGTGTTTGTGCAACACTGCTCTCCACCATTGCGAACAAGGCGAGCAACATTATAAGCAACCTTTTATAAGTCTTATTTTTATATGTTTTCATATCAATAGATGGAATTAAATTCAGGCTTTAAAAAACAAACAATTCTCCTCTCGCAATGACATAACAAACGCAGTGCTTTTCACAACATATTTAGACAACATTATCAGTCTTCAACTTTTCTGCCTAAAATATTTTACAAATATACTGCATTTTTTACATTATCCTTATCTTTTCCTATTTTTTTTATTCTCTGCACCCCCATTTTCACATTTACGCCCCTAAATATAACATTCTTTAATAAATCTAAATCTGGATAATAAATCTTCAATGCTAATCAATCCTTAACCTCTACAATCTTCGTGGGTGCTTGTTCTTTGTTTCTCCTATTCACAACTGTAACGACAGCCTGCGCAAGGTTGAGGAACGCCTGTCCTGTCATGGTGTCGATATTCAGGGCTGTCGGTGTACCGGCATCTCCGTTTTCACAGATACTTTGCACTACTGGTATCTGCGCAAGCAATGGCAAATTCATTTCTTGTGCAAGTTTTTTGCACCCCTCCTTGCCGAAAATATAATACTTGTTTTCTGGCAGCTCGGCAGGGGTAAACCAAGACATATTCTCAACCAATCCTAATATCGGAACGTTGACTTTCTCATTTCGGTACATGTCTATTCCCTTGCAGGCATCAGCAAGGGCTACTTTCTGCGGTGTACTTACTATTATCGCTCCCGTAATTGCAAGGGTTTGCAATAATGTAAGGTGTATGTCGCTCGTTCCAGGAGGGGTATCGAGAATGAAATAGTCGAGCTCGCCCCAGTTGGCATCGCCAATCAATTGTTTCAACGCATTCGACGCCATACCGCCACGCCATAACGTTGCAGTATCTGGATTTACGAAAAAACCGATACTAAGCAGACAGACTCCATATTTGCTTATCGGCTCTATCAAGTCCCGCCCCTCAACCTTCACGGCGTATGGGCGCGCATCCTCCACGCCAAACATCTTCGGTATCGACGGCCCGAAAATATCGGTATCAAGCAGTCCTACTTTATATCCAAGTCTGGCAAGTGCGATTGCGAGGTTGGCTGCAACGGTACTCTTCCCTACTCCACCCTTGCCGGAGCTTACCGCTATCACGTTTTTCACGCCCGGCAACATCTTTCCTGCCTCTGGACGAGGCTTCGACTTAGTCTCAATGCCAATCTCCACTTTCACGTCCTTTCCCACATGATAGTGGATAGCAGCCTCTGCCGCCTTCATGGTCGATTTCAAAAATGGGTCGGTGTTTCTCGGAAATATCAGTGAGAACGACACGTTCATACCGTCAATACGTATGTTGTCGGCAACCATACCGCTCTCCACAAGGTTCTTCTTCGTGCCTGGATAGGTTACAGTCGCCAACGCATCTGTAATCAGTTTCGGATATATCGTCATATTCTTATGCGTATTTTATACGTATGTCAGGATAACGGTGCTATACTGCCGCTCTCAATACTCCTGACGTGTAAGTCTCTCTGTGGGAATGGTATCTCTATATTGTTCTTGTTGAGAACATCATAAATACATTCTCTTATAATACTTTCCACTACTGCCTGTTGTGCAACATCTACCCAACATATCAACTTGAAATCAATACTGCTGTCGCCAAACTCCACAAACCTTGCCGTAATTCCTTTTTCCTTTTGGATATATTTGTTATCCAAGCTCATTACAGCATCTTCAACGCACTTGCATACCGTCCGCACATCGCAACCGTATGCAACTCCAAATGGAATTGTCGAAACGGCATAGCCATGATTGCGCGTGAGATTCTTGTAGTTCTTCGTAAACAACTGTGAGTTCTGGAACGCTATAATCGAACCGTCTATCGCCTCTATCATCGTACTGGTGTATGATATGCTGGCTACCTTGCCCCTTGTGCCATCGCACTCTATCCAGTCGCCAATCTTTATTCTTCCTGCCATCAATGATATTCCATAATAGAAGTTCTCGATGATGTCCTTCGACGCAAAACCGACACCAGTGGAGAGGCCTCCGGATATTACCACAAGCCATGTACTGCTTACGTGCATTATTCCAAGACTGATGAGCAACCATGCGCCCCATACCAAGATGTTGATGACGTTCTTGCCCATCACCTTCTTACTTGCCGCTTTCTGTGCATCGCCCTTGTCAAACTGCAACTGCATCAGAGAAATTGACAGTTTGGATATGTATGAGAATACAAACCAGAGTGAGATCACGATAACAAGGGATGCCAAACTCAAAGTGAAATCTTCCGCATCAATGAAATGTTTCGTGAATATCGTTACTGTAAATTCACTGAGGTTGAATACATCGGCTGCCCAATATATTGACACAAGTATCGAACTGATTGCAAGCAAAGGAATAATCACTTTGTCCAAGAAATCATAGAACCATGTCTTCGTAACAGGCTTGTCAAGCATCTTGTGCTTGTCACCGTATTTATGGAGCCATACCGCCATGCAGTTTATCGTAAGTATGCACGTCAACTGCATCACCCACCATATCAGTATCTGTACGCACATCAATGTGTAGCCAATCCATGACATTATTACACTTATCACGAATATACCCAATGATATGTATGTAAACGACACATCGCTTCGTGGTATCTTCTCATTGTGCTTGCGTATCACCTTCCACTGCCAAATAAAGCAAATCAGAAGAATTGGAGGAAATATCAGACTGACCAGGTTGCTCGGTATCAGGATGATACGGAAAGTTATCACGATAAAGCCTATTACGATAAGTGGGGCATAAATTTTGAAGGCGTTCCTTATCCTCTTTCCGTCAACTCGCAACAGCAAGGAGATTAGGATTACAGCCAACAACCACGAGTACTCAACAAGCAGGTTGCATGCCATCGCTATGAAGTTCTGGTTCACCGTGTTCTTTATAATCCCTACTATTATCGCAAAAGTAACGGCAGTTGTTGCGAAGATTATGCACGGCCGCTTCGCCATAAACTGTTTCGTGCGGAATTTCTTCGGCATTAAGTATCGCAGGCATACGATATTTACAACAACGGCTATTATTCCATAGAATATTATCACTACGCACAGACCTATT
>JAJPZD010000272.1 GCA_021204605.1 Prevotella sp. | reverse complement strand
CAGGATTTTCAAAGTTGATATTGGCACCGATGAAGTCGTTTTTCATCATCAGCATAGAGTAGATTATTTCACTCGCACCCGCCATCCACATTTCGTGTCCTGTCTGGCTCTTTGTGGAAGTTACCGGCACTCGACTGTTGCCGAACACACGGGCAATGGCCTGCGCCTCACGACTGTCACCGATGCGAGTAGAGGTGGCATGAGCGTTGATGTAGCCAATTTCAGAAGGTGAGATGCTGCCATTCTTCAGACAGAGTTCTAAGGAACGGGCGGGACCGTCAACATTAGGTGTGGAGATATGGTCGCCATTGCCTGAAAATCCCCATCCGACTATCTCACCCCATATTGGAGCACCTCGCTGGAGGGCGTGTTCATAACTTTCAATAACAATGGTTGCCGCACCGCCACCAGGCACTAATCCGTCGCGGTTGCGGTCGAAGGGACGACTGGCATGTGTCGGCTTATCCTCACGGATGGAGAACGACTGGATGCCATCGAAAGCAGCCACACCGTACATATTTGCCTCTTGCGCTCCCCCGCACACCACACAATCTTGCAAGCCATTGAGTATCAGCAAGTAGCCAAGTCCTATGGAATGTGAACCAGAAGCACATGCTGCCGAAGCTGTTAAGTTGATGCCTCGTAACTTGAACAGGCAGGCAAGGTTCATGGTTATCGTAGAGTTCATTGACTGGAAGATTGCACCGCTGCCGCATGCCGCCGTGTCGCCAAGCTGTCGGAATTTGTCGAGAGCACGCATGGTGGCTTCGGCTACGGAGTCGTTACCGTATATAAGTCCTACCTCATGTTGCTCCAAATAATCGGAATCTATATGAGCGTTCTCCAACGCTTGGCGAGTAGCCATGTATGCGTATTGCGCTTCTTCGGGCATAAACTGTCGCTGGTTGCGGGATATAAATGGTTTCAGGTCAGGACGTGGAATGTCGGCGCATAATGCCGAGCGGAAGCCGGCATCCTTGCGCTCTTGGCTGAAGATGATGCCGCTTTTTCCTGTATAGAGAGAATCACGCACCTCATCCAATGTCGTACCGAGGCATGACCAGATACCCATGCCTGTTATAACAACTCTTTTTCCCATATATTTTTTGATTAGTTTTTAAATCCATCATTTTTTCATTTCAGAGTTCTTTCATGTAACATCTTCTTCGCTTGGTGAGTGTCGGGTTCAGAGGTTTCCATTGCGACAACTCCCTTACGTTGTGTTCCAATTGTGGGCCAGTCTCTGCCCAACGATAACCTAACTTATTATAGACAGGTATCAAGTCATCGAAGAACAAAGCGTTCACGCCTAATCCCTGATAATCTGGATGCACAGCGATGAGCAGCATCTCTGCTTTGTCCTCATGTTTCCACTTCAAGGCACGGAGCAGATGAAACCAACCGAAAGGCAGCAACCGTCCATGTGATTTCCGCAAGGCGTGCGACAGGCTACCCATGGTAATTGTCACACCCACAAATCTTCCTTTTTCATCCTCAATAATGGGCAGCATCCTATTGTCAACCAATGGAAAATAGCGACGGATAAAATCATCAATCTGCCTGTCTGTCAATTCTGTGTAGCCGAATAGGGGTGAATAGGCGAGATTAAGCAACTCGAATACTTTTCTTCCATAACCACGCTTGTAAACATCATCATTCGTCAGTTTTTTTACTTTCAGTCCGAACATTTCTTTCGACAATTTGGCTACACGGGCATATTTAGCTGGTACATCCTGTGGCACATCGATGCGTACCTGCACCCAGTCAACCTCTTTCTTGTAGCCTAATGATTCGAGATGTCGGGGATAATATGGCGGGTTGTATATCGTTATCATTGAGCCCATTTGGTCAAAATCCTCAACAAGCATCCCTTCCTTGTCGAAGTCGAAGATACCCATTGGACCTTGTATGTGCGTCATGCTGTGTTCCTGTCCCCATGTCTCAACAGCTTTTAGCAAAGCCTCTGAAACATTTTTGTCATCAATGAATTCGATGAAACCGAAGCGGACGTTGTGGGTGTTCCATTTCTCGTTTGCGCGACGGTTGATGATACCTGCGATACGCCCCACACATTCGCCATTTTCATCGTATGCCACGAAAGGCTGGATGTCGGAATAATCGAGTCCAGCGTTCTTGCGAGGGTTGAATGTATCAAGGATGTCAGAGTCGAGATCGGGAACATATTGGGGACAATTGGTATAGAGACGATGAGGCAATCGGATGAAATCGTTCATCTGGTGTCTATTACTAACTTTAGTAACTGTTATTTTCCTCATGACTTTTATTCTCTATATCTGTCCTATACATCTTTTAACTAAACTTCCCACTCTCAAAGAACATGTTTATAACAGCTTCTCAATTATTTTTGTAATTTTTAGTAGTTATGACAGTTATTAACAAACCTAAAAACTTTGCAAAGATAAAAAGTTTTTTCGAGATATGCAAATATTTAAGTAAAATATTTGCCTTCGTTTGCTATTTTAACAATACATTATTTTGCAAAAATTAAAAGAATTTGAGAAAACTCAAAAAACCAAACAATTGAATATGTCATGCAAAATGCGACATGCGCGCTTTATTCTTGTGGTGTCATATAAAAAAATGAGTAGCAACATTACCTTTAAGCACAATGCGACAGCCTGCGTGAGCGTATCATATATATGGACATGGGTTTTCTATTTAACAAACATGACATAAACAGTTAATATTGATTTTGAATGAAGCACCGTTTATTCGCTATATAGCTGATGTACAACACTATAACGAAGTATTGGCGAGAATTGTCGGTGTAAAATCTCATCCTCTCTTGTCCAGGCCGCTATCATATCTTCGTAAGTGAGGGATTTATAACGTCTGATCGCATCCACGAGCCAGACATATCGTCTGAAAAGATTAGCTATCAAATTGTTCTCAGATTACAGTTAGTAATGCAAATTTACCAAATAACTGCCAATAATGGCATGTAAGACTATATTATTTTCAAATCCGTTTAAAAGAGAACACCACGCAAAGAAAGAATCACCAAGTGATCTTTCTTTGCGCTGGCATTCTCCTATCATCTCAGATTAGTACTTGTTATATATTGTATTCTCATATTGGTTCCTGTTCAGGTTTCTCTTTCTTGCGTGCGGATGACCATTCTGGTGCTTTGAAGTTGAATATCGGTTTGATATTGTTTACAATCGAAACGGTGTCGTAGATATTCTCTATAATCTCATCCATCGGCTTGTAAACCATAGGAGACTCATCTTTCGTACCCTCCATTATTGTCTCGCTGTAAATACCCTCCATAGACTGCTTGAACTCGTCCATGCTCACTTCTTTGAAAGCTTTCGCACGGCTCATCACCCTACCGGCGCCATGCGGGGCGGAGTAGTTCCAGTCCTCATTACCCTTGCCGATGCATATCAGCGCACCGTCACGCATATTGAGAGGAATGATACATTTCTCGCCGGCACGTGCGGAGATAGCTCCCTTACGGATTATGTTGTCGTTGCCGATGTAATTATGCACGCTCTCAAACGGTTCAAGAGTATTTTCTTCGATGCTGCCCTGTTCGAGTAGGAAATCGAACAGCAAGTTGACAATCAACCTCCTGTTGATTTTCGCCCACTGTTGACAGAGGCGCATGTCGTTAAGATAGTCATCACAATAGTGCCCCTCAAGATAGCACAAGGCTTCGGGCACATCGGGCTTACGAGCCTTGTATGCCCTGTGCATTTCCGCAATCGCAGATTGTATTTCATTTCTCCTGCCAGCCTGTTTGTATTCTTCAATGAGTTTATTCTGTTGCTCAACTATCTCATCCCAACCACAATGGTTTTTGATGGCAGTTTTCTGGTAGATGTCTGCCACCTGTTTTCCCAAATTGCGACTGCCCGTGTGTACCAACAGATAGAACAGTCCGCTTTCATCCTTATCTACCTCTATGAAATGGTTGCCACCGCCGAGCGAGCCGATTGACTTGCTCAACCGTTTGGCATCTTTCAGGTCACGGTAGCATCTAAGCTGTTGCGTCAGTTCTTTCGCCTCGATATAGCGGTCCATGTATTTTTGAGGCAGTATTGCGTCGTTGTTCTCCCCACGCACATCCCTTCCTGAAGGGATATTGTTCAGGATATACTCATTGAAGGCATGGAAATCTATATCCTTTACGCAGGCGAACGGTTGAACGTAAATGCCGCAACCTATGTCAACGCCGACGATGTTAGGAATGATTTTGTCTCCCAAGTTACCTGTGAACCCGATGACACATCCAGCTCCTGCATGTACGTCGGGCATAATCCGTATCTTGCATCCGCTGAAAGTGCCAATGGATAACAGTTGCTCAATCTGTTCAAGGGCTACGTTCTCAATGTTGTCCGTGAAAATTTTCGCATCGTGATTATCAATTGTCTTCATTGCAAAATATTTTAAGGTGTTAAACTGCTGCAAAGATAATATATGGGGTGTGCCAAATTGCGGCATACCTTATAAAAATACAGCTTGAGGGTGATAAAAGTTGGTGAATATGAAATATACGTTATTATATATGAGATTGTTACAAATACGAAACTGGTAGTTTCGCAATTTAAGATAAGGTAAAAAGCATTTAATCAGACTTTCTTTTAAACTATTCGAATTCGAGGGTTAAAATTAGGATTGTATAAACTCTCCCAAATTCTAAAGTGTTCTATCGTATTTATGTTATATATCCAATTTCTGGTAACTGTGGTAATCCATGGAAATCAAAAATCAGAACTGCTTTAACACTATATAACAA
>JAJPZD010000192.1 GCA_021204605.1 Prevotella sp. | reverse complement strand
TCAACGAGCAACGCTCATACAACATCTTCGAGTTAGATGCGGCGAGCAACAACTCGGTGGAAAATATCAAGACGCTTATAGAACAGACACGCATACCGCCGCAGGTAGGAAGATACAAAGTGTTCATCATCGATGAGGTGCACATGCTGTCAACATCGGCATTCAACGCATTTCTGAAGACACTTGAAGAGCCGCCAGCAAACGTGATCTTCATCCTTGCGACTACCGAAAAGCACAAGATACTCCCTACTATTATATCACGCTGCCAGATATACGACTTTGAGCGTATGACAGTGCCAAACATCGTGAATCATCTGAAAATGGTGGCAGAAAAAGAGGGCATCACCTACGAGGAGGAGGCACTCAATGTGATAGCGGAGAAGGCCGATGGAGGAATGAGGGATGCACTCTCCGTGTTCGACCAGGCGGCGAGCTTCTGTCAGGGCAACCTCACCTACAAGAAAGTGATAGAAGATTTGAACGTGCTTGACACGGAAAACTATTTCAATATCATAGACTACTGCTTGTGCAACGACACTTTCCACGTCATGGTGCTGCTCAACGAGATATTGAGACAGGGTTTCGATGGAGGCCGGCTTATTGACGGACTGGCAATTCACGTCAGGAATCTCCTCATGGCTAAGGATGAGGCGACATTGTCGCTGCTGCAGATGAGTCAGCGACAGATTGAACATTACAAGGAACAAGCGAAGACATGTCCGGTAAATTTTCTGTTCAACGCCCTGAAGATAATGAACGACTGTGACATAAACTACCGGCAGAGCAACAATAAAAGACTTCTCGTGGAGCTCACGCTCATTCAGATAGCTCAGATAACGCAAAACGATGACAACGACATCAACCCAAGTCCTAAAAAGTTGAAACCCGTATTCAGTGGGCATCAACCGGGTCCAGAGGGAAAAGTTGCTCATGTTACCGTTGTCCATGCTGACGAAGAAAAAGAGGAAAAACCTGCCGCAACAGAAAACGCTAATGTTCCTGAAAACAGCAACGGAAACGCCAACACAACAGAAAACGCTACACAAGCACAGTCCAATTCCAAGCCTGTAAAGATAAAGGGCATGACCAGTTCTTTCTCCAACATAAGAAAGAAAAACGAGGAGAAAGAACAGTCAGGCGATGACAACATTGAAATAAACAAAAATGGTGAGAAGCAACAGTTCAACGATGAACAGTTGTCATTCGAATGGACTATGATGTGCAACCGCATGACAAAGCCTTTGGTCGGTTTGGCTTCAAGGATGAAGAACATCACCCCTGTGATAAAAGAGTTTCCGAACATCGAGGTTGTCGTTGACAACCAACTGCTCCTTGATGAAATGCTTCAGATAAAAAACCGTATCCGCAAGACTCTGACAATAAATCTTAAGAACGAAGACATCACACTCAACTTCCGTCTTGCGGCACCAGAGGAGATTAAGCATATCCCCACCAACCAGGAACGGTTTGAGGAGCTCAAAGAAAACAACGAGGCATTCAGCGCCCTCACCGACCAGCTCGACTTAGTGCTTGAATGAATTTGTTTCTTTCAATTCCTCTTTATAACAACTCAATTTTCAATTCGCGATTTGACTATCAGAACATTCTATTGATATTCATACACAGGAAATCCTCCGCGCTCATACCGCCATCACCGACTATCAAAGCCAATTTCGGTTTGAAAAGGGCCTTGAATTTCTCCAATCCTCCCGTACGTTTCTCGGCGTTACTCTTGACCTCAATGGCAATAACCGAACCATTCTTACGCAAGACATAATCCACCTCATCATTACGGTCACGCCAATAGAACACCTCGAAACGATGGATGAATGCCTGACTGACAAGATATGCGCCAATACCTGATTCAAAGATATGTCCCCATGCCTTCCTGTCAAGAATAGCCTGCTGGAATGTCAATTGACTATACACCATTTTCAGTGCGTTGTTGTAAACCTGAAATTTCGGAATGCTCGCCCTCCTTCGTGCAAAGTCAATACTGTATTTCTGCAGTCCGCAGAGCATCCCGCTCTCATCCAACAGATTGAGATAACCAGCCAAAGTTGACGTGTTGCCCGCATCCTGCAAAGAACCCACCATCTTGGTCAAAGAAACCAAATTGCCAGAATAAGCAGATCCCAACTCAAATGTCTGCCGCAATAAAGCTGGTTTATTAATAGGACAATCCAACAAAATATCTTTATTAATCGTGGTGTCAATAATCGCCGACTGAATATATTGTTTATATCTATCAGTATCTTCTATCAAAGTGGCTGCACCAGGATAACCACCATAAAACAGGTATTGGTCGAGCGTAAAGCCGAAACACTCATTCATTTCCTTGTAACTCCAATGAGTCATGCGGATTTCCTCAAATCGCCCTGTCAAAGATTCCGACAAACCTTTGAACAGCATCACACGACTGCTGCCAAGAAGCAACACCTTGATATTCCGGTTATAAAAAGTGTCATCGTCCCACTCTTTCTTTACAGCCTCACTCCAATTGGATATTTTCTGTACCTCATCAATAACAAGAATAATGCTTTCCAAACGGTTGCTACCCATATAACTTCTTGTTACCGCCCAACTATTGGTAATCCACGCACTGTTAGTCGTAGGAACATGGTCAGCAGAAAAGAAACGATAAGGAAGCGACAACTCATTAAGTACTTGCTTAACAACCGTTGATTTGCCTATCTGACGTGCACCCATTACGACCTGAATGAACTTTCGTGGTTCTTCAAGTCGGCTCTTAATTACTTGATATTCAGCCTTTTTATACATATTATTACATTTTACGCAGTACATTGAGTAGTTTTACGCAGTATGTTGAGTAGTTTTACGCAGTGCAAAGATAATAAATATTTTTAAACGACAAAAATTTCTCTATTTTTCGCGATACATGAGGTTGTAATTAAAGCTGAACAATTAGCAGAAGGTTATAAAGCAGACTTCGCTACATATGCTATTAAGAAATCCTGTAACAGCCAATAGTTCATCAGGAATATAGAGTGATATTAAAAAATAAAATGAGGACAACAGCCATTAGTGAGGCTGTTCCTACAAAAAAAGAGGAGAGACCTCACGGCTTCTCCTCTCTAAAATTTTACTAACATAATTTATTTAACTAAAACCTTCTTTCCGTTGAGAATGTATATTCCCTTAGTCGGGTTGCTTACACGCTGGCCATTCAGGTTGTAATAAATGTTGTTTCCTGTGGTCTGCAATGAAACAGCGTTAATACCAGTGGTAACAGAGAGGCACATATAATAGAGTGCAGCAGCATCTGCCTTATACAATGTATGCTCACCCGCAGTTATTGATATTGTCAAGACATAATAGAGAGTGTTACCCTCATCATCTGTTACTGCTTCTCCTTTATATTTATTACTGGTATTTGTTTTGTCATCGAGATAAATGTTATAACCTGATTTATCCGTTCCATATACAAGAGTCAGACTGCCATCATTTGGAGCTGTGAAACTGATTTGGGTAGATGATTCCATAAGGAGATAGTAACTATAAGACTCATCGTTGTATGTTATACCACTTCCGCTCTTATAAGAGGCACCACTATTGACAGTATAGAATGAGCTTGACGGTCCATCAGCAGTGAAATAGCACTCGTAACTTGTTGTAGTGGTTGTGCCACCTTCTGAATTGCCAGAATCGTCATTGTTGCCATCATCATTGCCTACATTGTTATCATCATTGCCATTGCCTTCTTCAGTGCTGCTTGTAGGTACAGTTTCATCAATAAGAGTATTGCCAGAATGAGTGATTTCTACACTTTCTTCTTCCGGAGCAAAGCAATAAGCAGAGATAGCAACTTTTGTTCCAGTGCCACAGAATGTATAGGTTTTGTCTGCCTTTACTGCGATTCTGACAACCCCTGCCTCTATAGAACCTGTTTCGGATCTCTCAATGCCGACATATTTCCAAATAGTATCAATCTCAAATGATTCATCAATATAACCGTTTGCATCAAGAGTTGCCTTTTCGCTCATATCACAAGTAAGTACCTGCTTTAGTTTGCTATCGTAGCCAGCGAAAACGTATGGAATACGATTGCTTTCTTCCCAAGCAACATAATGTTTGCTTGTATCAAATTTGCCTAAGATGTAAAGATAACCATTCTGAGTTACTTTAAACTGGTAGTATGTACCACTATCTGGCAGACCTGTTGTTGTTCCATTAACAATAGATGTGCCAATTTGAGGATTATTCACTCCTGCAGCACCTTTTTTAAAGCTAACTTCAGTACCATTAATTTCAACAGAACTTGTTCCAGTTGAGTACCAGCAGTCTTCTCCACCAGTCCAGGTGACAATTTCACCTTTGCAGAAAGTCGGAGAAAAAGCTGTTGCACCATCAGCATTTGCATCATCACTACTTGCGTATAACGTAGGGCTAACGTTTTCAGCTGTACCGATTTCTACGTCAGCAAATGCTGTCATAACAGCAAAGAGCGCAAATGCACTAAGTAAAATTTTTTTCATAATTTTTTGTGTTTAATTAGTTAATAGTATTTGATGAACTCTTGTATCGGATTATGTTAAAGAATTGCAGGAAATAGATCCCGTTTTCTGTCTTAGTAGTTACAGCCCCCACTTTCAAAGAGAATGCAGATAGTCTCGTCAGTCAGATTAAAATCTCGATACAAAAATAAAATAAGAGGATGTTAATACCAAAAATTAACAAAAATCTTCATTTTTTTTTTTTTATTACCTGAATATATGGAAATATTGCTATTTGGTTGCAGAAAATTACAAAACAGGGAAT
>JAJPZD010000264.1 GCA_021204605.1 Prevotella sp. | reverse complement strand
AAGCAGTTGGAGCAGTTGGGTGTTGATATAATCGAGGCAGGCTTTCCAATATCAAGTCCGGGTGATTTCAATTCCGTGATAGAGATATCCAAAGCCGTTACGTGGCCCACGATATGCGCGTTGACTCGTGCCGTTGAGAAAGACATCGATGTGGCGGCCGAGTCGTTGAAGTACGCCAAGCACAAGCGAATCCATACAGGTATCGGAACGAGTGATTCCCACATTAAATATAAGTTCAACAGCAACCGTGAGGAAATCATAGAGACAGCCACGTCAGCCGTTAAGTATGCGAGAAAATTTGTTGATGACGTGGAGTTCTATGCCGAGGATGCGGGAAGGACCGACAACGAGTATCTTGCGCGCGTGGTAGAGGCAGTGATAAAAGCAGGTGCTACTGTTGTGAATATCCCCGACACCACAGGTTATTGTCTGCCGGCGGAATATGGAGAGAAGATAAAATATCTGTTTGAGCATGTTGACAATATCGACAAGGCGGTGATTTCCACCCATTGCCATAACGATTTGGGTATGGCGACGGCTAATACCTTAGGCGGAGTGCTCAACGGCGCACGTCAGGTGGAAGTAACCATCAACGGAATAGGCGAGAGGGCGGGCAACACCTCACTTGAGGAGATAGCCATGATATTGAAATGCCATAAGTATCTCGGCATAGAGACGAATATCAACACTACAAAAATATATCCTACCAGTAGGATGGTGAGCAGTTTGATGAACATGCCTGTGCAGCCCAACAAGGCGGTTGTAGGGCGCAACGCCTTCGCCCATTCGAGCGGTATCCACCAGGATGGAGTATTGAAGAATGCTGATACATACGAGATTATGGATCCGAAGGATGTAGGTCTTGACGACAATTCCATTGTTCTCACGGCACGTAGTGGAAGGGCGGCGTTGAAATACCGTCTGACAGTGTTGGGCGTGAACATTGACAACGAGAAGAAACTTGACAAGATCTACGAGGATTTTCTTCAATTGGCGGACCAGAAGAAGGAGATCAACGATGATGACATATTGATGTTAGCCGGTGCAGATAGGGCAGAGGCTCATGCCGTTAAGTTGGATTTCCTGCAGGTAACGACGGGATTGGGAGTGAAGAGTGTGGCGAGTATCGGCCTTGACATCTCCGGCCAGAAGTTTGAGGAGGCCTCCACGGGTAACGGTCCTGTTGATGCCGCTATCAAGGCATTGAAGAAGATTATCCAGAAACAGATGACTTTGAAGGAGTTCACCATTCAGGCGATAAGCAAGGGCTCGGATGATGTGGGCAAGGTGCACATGCAGGTTGAGTACAACGGCAATGTGTATTACGGATTTGGAGCTAACACCGATATCGTAACGGCCTCTGTTGACGCATATATCGACTGTATAAATAAATTTAAAGTTTAACAATACGGAAAAGACGTGAACGGCAGTGAGGAAAACTGTAGGATACATGTCTTTAAATTAAAAATAGTAATATATGAACACGCTGTTTGATAAAATCTGGGACAGGCACGTGGTACAGATTGTGGACGACGGTCCGACACAACTCTACATCGATCGTCTGTATTGCCATGAGGTAACGTCTCCACAGGCGTTCTCCGCTATGCGGGAGCGAGGCTTGAAATGCTTCCGTCCCGACCATATCTATTGTATGCCCGACCACAACATACCCACCCACGACCAGGACAAGACCATCGAAGATCCTGTATCGAGGACACAGGTGGAGACATTGGAGCGCAACGCAAAGGACTTCGGCTTGCAATATTACGGTATCATGCATCCTGATAACGGCATCGTGCATGTTGTGGGGCCGGAGAAAGCCCTCTCGTTGCCGGGGATGACGATAGTATGTGGAGACTCCCATACCAGTACCCATGGGGCTGTCGGTGCGGTGGCTTTCGGTATCGGTACGAGTGAGGTGGAGATGGTGCTTGCCTCACAGTGCATTTTGCAACAGAAACCTAAGTCGATGAGGATAAGCATAAATGGTCAACTTGGTAAGGGCGTTACCGCAAAGGATGTAGCGTTATTTTTGATGTCGCAGCTGACCACATCGGGTGCGACGGGTTATTTCGTTGAATATGCGGGAACAACGATAGAGGCGCTGTCAATGGAAGGTCGGCTTACGCTGTGCAACCTGTCGATAGAGATGGGAGCGCGTGGCGGGTTCATTGCGCCGGATGAGAAAACCTTTGACTACCTGAAAGGCAGGGAGTTCGCTCCGAATGGCGAGGCATGGGAAAAGGCGGTGGCATACTGGAGAACGCTCAAGAGCGGTGATGATGCCGTGTTTGACAAGGAATATCATTTTGATGCCTCAGATATAGAGCCACGCATAACCTACGGCACAAATCCAGGCATGGGCATGGGTATTACCGACACTATACCGGCGTTGGAGACAATCAGTGAGTTAGGCAGGGCATCGTTTATGAAGTCATTGAAATATATGGGATTTGCCCCTGGCGATAGTTTGATTGGTCATAAGATCGACTATGTATTCTTGGGAGCGTGTACCAACGGACGGATAGAAGATTTCCGTGCTTTCGCCTCGATAGTGAAAGGCAGGAAGAAGGCTGATAGCATTGTGGCTTGGCTTGTTCCCGGTTCATGGGCTGTTGACAGGCAGATACGTAAGGAAGGGCTTGACAAGGTTCTGGTGGAGGCAGGCTTTGAGATTCGTCAGCCTGGCTGTTCCGCCTGTCTTGCGATGAACGATGACAAGATACCTGAAGGAAAGTACTGTGTGTCAACAAGCAACAGGAATTTCGAGGGGCGGCAGGGGCCTGGAGCGAGGACTATTTTGGCAAGTCCTTTGGTTGCTGCTGCGGCTGCCGTTATGGGAGTGATTACCGATCCTCGTACACTAATGTAACCTTATTATTAAATGGTAAGCGGTTTTCAGCAAGAACGTTTACTCAATAGAAATAGAAAAGATGAAGCAGAAATTCAACATTATAACAAGTACATGTGTTCCCCTCCCGTTGGAGAATGTGGATACCGACCAGATAATACCCGCCCGTTTTCTGAAAGCCACCGACAAGGAGGGCTTTGGGGAGAACTTGTTCAGGGATTGGAGATACAATAAGGACGGTTCTTTGAACAAGGATTTCGTGTTGAACAACCCTACGTACAGTGGCGTGATACTTGTTGCAGGCAAGAACTTCGGTTCTGGGTCGAGCAGGGAGCACGCTGCATGGGCTATTGCGGGCTATGGCTTCAGGGTGGTGATAAGCAGTTTCTTTGCGGACATCCACAAGAATAATGAGCTGAATAATTTTGTGTTGCCGGTGGTGGTGAGTGAGGATTTCCTTGCGCAGCTGTTCAAGAGTATTGAGGAGGATCCAAAGATGGAGGTTGAGGTAGATTTGCCAAATCAGACTGTCACCAACAAAGCGACGGGAAGCAGTGAGCATTTCGAGATCAACGGATACAAGAAACATTGTCTGATGAACGGACTGGACGACATCGATTTTCTGCTTGCCAATAAAGCGAAGATTGAACAATATGAAGAGTTAAGAGTTCGATGCGTCTGAAGCCGAGAGTGTATTTAAAAATTAACAAGATAAAATATGAAGTTGAAGATAGCTGTTCTTCCGGGTGATGGAATAGGTCCGGAGATAATGAAGCAGGGTGTTGCCGTGATGGATGCCATTGCGGAGAAGTTTGGGCATAAAGTAGAATATAAGGAGGCTCTTTGCGGTGCGGCAGCCATAGACAAGGTTGGCGATCCGTTCCCGGAGGAGACATTCAATATATGCAAGGAGGCGGATGCCGTACTGTTTGCCGCGGTTGGCGATCCTCGTTTTGACAATGATCCGACGGCAAAAGTGCGCCCGGAGCAGGGCTTGTTGGCAATGCGCAAACGGCTTGGGCTGTTCGCCAATATCCGTCCTGTACAGACATTCAAGTGCTTGTTGCACAAGTCACCGTTGAAGGATGAGTTGATACAGGGTGCAGATTTTATCTGTATTCGAGAACTTACGGGCGGAATGTATTTTGGAGAGAAATATCAGGATAACGACAAGGCATACGACACCAACTATTATACCCGTCTGGAGATAGAGCGCATATTGCGTGTGGGATATGATTATGCGCGCAGGCGTAACCATCATCTCACCGTGGTTGACAAGGCAAATGTGCTGGCATCAAGCAGGTTGTGGAGGCAGATAGCCAAAGAACTTGAACCGCAGTATCCTGATGTAAAGACAGATTACATGTTCGTTGACAACGCATCTATGCGTATGCTTGTAGAGCCGACATTCTTTGATGTGATGGTAACGGAGAATACATTTGGGGACATTCTCACCGACGAGGGCAGTTGCATAACGGGAAGCATGGGCTTGTTGCCATCCGCCTCTACCGGCGAGAGCACCCCTGTTTTTGAGCCTGTTCACGGCTCGTGGCCTCAGGCGGCAGGAAAAAACATCGCGAATCCGTTGGCACAGATACTTTCGGTTGCCATGCTCCTTGAATATTTTGATCTTAAAGCCGAAGGAACGTTAGTACGTGAAGCAGTGAATGCCGCATTGGATGCAAATGTCCGCACCCCGGAGATACAGGTAGAGGGCGGAGCGCATTATGGTACGGAAGAAGTGGGAGTCTGGATTGTTGATTACATAAAAACCCATTGATTTTCAGTGATTGAAATACTATAGCGTATTTGTCTCATTTATGTTTTATTGGATATGCTCGACCGAATTAATAGAAAAGTAGATAAGGCAAGAGCAACAGGTTATGTTGAATAATAAGACGTTTTAAATTAAACGATAGAAATAGAAACATAATATGCAATGAGAAATGAAT
>JAJPZD010000269.1 GCA_021204605.1 Prevotella sp. | reverse complement strand
CTGCACTATCTTGTTGATGTCATTAGAGAACATTATCTCATTGATGTCAAAATGCACCCCCATCAGATAGGCCGGATTATGCCCTAATCGCTTGAAATCCTCTATGCGGTCTTCACGGCGCATATACCAACCGATGTTGTGCGTATGACCCACAACAATCTTGGCAATCGCGGTTGCCCAACTGCCTCCACCGATAACCGCTATTTTACCGCAATCGAACATCCTATCTTTTCTGTTAAGGTAAGAACAAATATCATTGGCCTCCTATGCCGAAAGTGTGTCTCTTTCTTAGTCACTCTCCCGCCGCATTGCCAATCCAAGCGGCAAACACATCAAGTTTAGGATTTTCATAACCCAACTTATATTTCTTGTTCACACCACATACTTCCATCTGCAACTTCTGTGGATTCTCATTCTTTATGTCTGTAACAAGGTTGTAACCACACTTCCGCAATACCGGCACCCACTCCTCAGGAACGCCTATCGCAACCCACTCCGCAACAGTGCTCTGTGGTATCTTCTTCTCAGGACGCATCTGTGGAAACAGCAACACCTCCTGTATAGCCACCTCACCGGTCATAAGCATCACTAAACGGTCGATACCGATACCGATACCGCTCGTAGGTGGCATACCATACTGCAACGCCCGAAGAAAATCATGGTCGATAATCATCGCCTCGTCGTCACCCTTGTCGGCAAGTGCCATCTGGTCCCTGAACCGCTCCTCCTGGTCTATCGGGTCATTGAGCTCCGAATATGCGTTGGCAAGCTCCTTGCCGTTGACCATCAGCTCAAAGCGTTCCGTAAGCCCTGGCTTGCTCCTGTGCTTCTTGGTCAGTGGCGACATCTCAACAGGATAGTCTATGATGAATGTAGGCTGGATATATGTGCCCTCGCAAAACTCTCCGAATATCTCGTCAATGAGCTTTCCCTTACCCATCGTGTCATCAATCTCCATGTTCAGTTTCCTGCACACTTCGCGCACGCCCGCCTCATCCATACCATTAAGGTCGTAACCTGTCTTTTCCTTTATGGCATCGAGGATAGGCAACCTGCGGTATGGAGCTTTGAAACTAATCACATTGCCGTTGACAACACTCTCCGGCTTGCCGTTCACTGCCACGCAAATCCTTTCCAACAGCCGCTCTGTAAACGACATCATCCAATTATAGTCCTTGTATTGCACGTATAGCTCCATACACGTGAACTCTGGGTTGTGCGTGCGGTCCATACCCTCGTTGCGGAAATTCTTCCCTATCTCGTAAACGCCCTCAAATCCGCCGACAATAAGACGCTTCAAATAAAGCTCCGTGGCAATTCGCATATACATATCCACGTTCAGGGCATTGAAATGGGTGATAAACGGACGGGCTGAAGCCCCGCCGGGAATCGACTGCAATATCGGGGTCTCCACCTCTGTATATCCAGCCTCATCAAGTGTGTCGCGCATCGTCTTCAGCACTTTCGCTCGTTTCAAAAACGTCTCCTTGATACCTTCATTGACCACAAGGTCAACATAACGGCGGCGGTAACGCAGCTCCGGGTCTTCAAACTTATCGTATGCCACGCCATCCTTGTATTTCACTATCGGAAGGGGCTTGATACTCTTCGACAACAAGGTGAGCTCCCGCGCATGCACACTGATCTCTCCCATCTGGGTGCGGAACACGAAACCCCTCACTCCGATGAAATCTCCGATGTCGAGCAGCCGCTTGAACACCTTATTATATAAGTCCTTATCCTCACCGGGACAAATGTCATCACGGGTGACATAAACCTGTATCCTTCCTTTTGAGTCTTGTATCTCGGCGAATGAGGCCTTCCCCATGACACGACGGCTCATCATACGTCCCGCAATACTCACTTCCCTCTTTGGCTCTGCATCACTGTACTCTGCCTTTATGTCTGTCGAGAATGCATTGGTTGGATACTCGGCTGCCGGATATGGATCTATGCCCATACCTCGCAACTCCTCAAGACTTTGGCGCCTGCCAATCTCTTGCTCGCTAAGTTCTAAAACGTTCATCTTTAAAATCTATCTTTCACAGAAAACAGAAGGCCGCAAAGCGCTGCCTTTCAGCCATAGTCTCACTTACATGATATAGTAATGCAAACGGACAAAGCGCATATTACGCCTTCTATTTCCCTGTTGCCACTTCTATCATGCAAAGATAATGCAATTTAAAGACAATACAAAATGATTTTTATTTTTTGTTTACATCGGAAGTCCGCCCTGACCTATTTTCCAAACAAGGCTTTGAGAATTGTGTTGCCTATCTTTCGCTCCATACCCGACTTTGTGGTCGGAATACCTGTCTTGCGGGCAAAATTGCTCCTCGCCCTCGTGATTCCCAATGCCCTCTTCCATGAGAATGACAATCCTGGAATACCTGTGTTTGACCTTCTTCTCCCTGCCATACAATACTCTTTGTTTAAGTAGTTGTTTAATTTATCTCTAAAATCAATATTAGTCCTATGAAAACAATATCGGCAAAAGTCTTCACTAATTACTCAGTGGAAACTTTTGCCTTATTCGTCATGTCATAGATCAGTTGAGGTTCAACGACTTCTTGATAGCCTCAATCTTCTCGTTGGCAGCCTCAAGGCAACGCTCGTAGCAGCCACTGCACTTCATCGTGTCCTTAATCTCGATGTAGAACTTAATCTTCGGCTCCGTACCGGAAGGACGCACGCTGATCTTCGTCTCATCATCGCAGAACCACTGCAGCACATTGCTCGGCTCCGGCATGTCTATCTTCGTAACATTGCCCTGTGCGTCTGTCTGCTCAAGTTTCTGATAGTCTTTCCAAACCACAATGTTGCTCTCTCCAAGCTGCTTTGGAGGGTTGTTACGGTAGTCGGTCATCATCTGCTTGATCTCGTCTGCTCCGCTCTTGCCAGGCTTTACCACATTAACGGTGGTCTCTTTTGAGAAACCATACTCAAGATAGATATCCATTACGAGGTCGTAAAGGGTCTTGCCCTGGTCCTTTGCCCAAGCGCAGATCTCTGCGAGGAGTGAACATGCCGAAACGGCATCCTTGTCACGGACAAAGTCCTCTGCCAAGAAACCATAGCTTTCCTCTCCGCCGCCGATATATTGCTGCTTGCCTTCCGACAAGGCAATCTCACGGGCAATCCACTTGAACCCGGTGTAAACATCTCGCATCTCGATATTCTGCTTCTCTGCAACCTTGCGGATAACCTCTGTTGTAACGATAGTCTTTACAATGAAGTCGGTCGGCTTCATCTTGCCTACTGCCTGGCGGTTCTTGATGATGTAATACAGGAAAATCAAGCAGGTCTGGTTACCGTTGATAAGTATCCACTCGCCCTTGTCGTTCTTGCACGCCATACCCACGCGGTCAGCATCCGGGTCGGAAGCCATAACTATGTCGGCGTCAATAGCCTTGGCATCACGGAGTGCGAGAGACAATGCCTCCGGGTACTCCGGATTAGGACTTTTCACTGTCGGGAAGTCACCACTCTTGACCATCTGCTCCTCCACGCAGTGGATATTCTCAAAGCCCCAAAGTTTCAGTGAACGGGGGATAAGCTTCATTCCTGTACCGTGCAACGGTGTATAGACAATCTTCAGGTCTTTCTGACGCTTGATAACCTCCGGGTCGATGGAGATACCGTGAATAAGATCCAAATATACCTTATCGACATCCTCACCGATAATCTGTATCAATTCCTTGTTGCCTTCAAACTTCACATCCTCTACCGTTACCTTGTTCACCTCGTCGATAATGCCGGTATCATGCGGAGAGAGCACCTGTGCGCCATCTTCCCAGTATGCCTTGTAGCCGTTGTATTCACGCGGGTTGTGGCTTGCCGTGATATTCACACCACTCTGGCAGCCAAGATAGCGAATGGCGAATGAGCACTCCGGCGTCGGGCGCATGTCGTCAAACAGATATACCTTAATGCCGTTGGCTGAGAAAATATTGGCTACTGTCTCTGCAAACAGACGGCTGTTGTTGCGGCAGTCGTGGCAGACAACAACGGAAATCTGCTCCCTGTCAGCGAAATTCTTCTTCAGGTAGTTGGCAAATCCCTGCGTCGCCATACCGACAGTATAGATGTTCATACGGTTGCTGCCGGCTCCCATAATACCACGAAGACCACCGGTACCGAACTCAAGAATCTTGTAAAAACTCTCTATCAAGTCCGTCTTGTCCTCGTTCTCAAGCATTGCCTTTACTGCTGCCTGTGTCTCTGCATCAAACACCGGTGACAGCCACTGCTTGGCCTTGGCCTCACATTGTGCGATTAATTCTAAGTTATTTTCCATGAATTATAAATTTAAGTTTCTGATTTCTGTTACAAAATTAATAAAATATTTTGAGATATTGCTTTTATACGTCCTTTTTTAATCTTTTTTCTATAACATAGAAATAAATAGCACATTGGTCTTGCTCTTTTATGTTGAATGTACAAGACGTTCTGTCTTTATATCAAGATGATTAGTGCCTATCAGTCTGTTTTTATGACTTCCCAGTAACCTTTCCTGTTGCTTCCAATGCGGCAGATGCCTCCACATTCCTTCAAATACTTGATGTAGTATTTTACCATGCGTTCCGAAAAGCCGGATTCCTTTGATAACTGTCTGATAGTTCCACCAGGAAACATACGAAGAACTTTCAAAAAGTTCTCGATACTGCGGGATATTTTTGGGGCAATTTGGGGCAATTTGGGGCAATTTGGGGCAATTTGGGGCAATGATTGCGTCCCCCCATTCGCCACTCCGTAATTTAAATTGAAGAGCGTCAGCGTAAAATCGTAATTATATAGTTTCTTGTCATAGTCGGTTGTTTCTCCGATTATTTGCGCCAGATTCATAGATATGCCTTTATAATATAT
>JAJPZD010000288.1 GCA_021204605.1 Prevotella sp. | reverse complement strand
GGTAATTTATTCTGTCCGCTCGTTTCGCAGAAACGAATGTTTACACCCTCGTGCAACCACCGTAGGGATAGAATTTCTCGATTTAGCGAATACAGAGCCAAGCTCGCTTGAGCTATGTTGAGCGTGAGAGAAATCACCAAAGGTAATTTATTCTGTCCGCTCGTTTCGCAGAAACGAATGTTTACACCCTCGTGCAACCACCGTAGGGATAGGATGTTCCGATTAAGCGAGTGCAATCAAACTTGTTTGTTTTGCCGAGCGTGAGGTACTTCACCATAGGTAATGTTCCGATTAAGCGAGTGCAATCAAACTTGTTTGTTTTGCCGAGCGTGAGGTACTTCACCATAGGTAATGTTCCGATTGAGCGAGTGCAATCAAACTCGTTTGAATTTTCCGATTGAGCGAGTGCAAAGCCGAACTTGTTCGAGCTATGCAGAGCGTGAGGAAAATCACTTAAGTAATTGTTGAGCGTGAGGAACATCAGCGAAGCTAATTTATTCTGTCCGCTCGTTTCGTAGAAACGAATGTTTACATCCATGAGCCACTCTCCAGGTGGTTCCCCCCTGATGGGGGAGCCGGAGGGGGGGCTTTCGCACGCCACAACGGGCGTATGTTTGCATGAATTATTGGCGAAAACATGAAAACACGCTTGCTGACAACTTGCGAAAATTGAGTACATAATTGGAACTTTAAGTAACAAATTAGACTAATTTTCCCCGAATTTCCCCGAATTTGACCGAATTTGACCGAATTAGGCACGATTTGACAAAATTAGCCCCGAGTCGGTTCAATTTTCACCAATTCACGACTTTTTATGTCTTTTATTGGATAACGCACGGTACAATAGGAAACTTAATAATAACCTATTATATTTCTTATATTTTTTGCAATAATATCGACATCATCAATTGTATTGTCTTTACCTAACGATATTCTGATTGTGCCCTTGGCTGTTTTTTCTTCAAGTCCTATTGCCTTTAATACGTGTGATATATGAACATCTCGACTATCACAGGCAGAACCTGTTGACACACTTATGCCTTGTAAATCTAAACGATGCAATAACGTCTCTCCAGAAAAATTAGGAAAAGAAAGACTGATATTACCTGGGATGTGTTCAATAGCACCATTACGGATGAAATCTATGCGAGATTGAGATAATTCAGATAGTAAAATATTCTCTAAATTATACAAATATCTTGCATTCTCTTTTATTTGATTAACATTCTCTTGTAGGGCAACAGCCATTCCTACAATAGAAGCCACATTTTCTGTACCAGCCCGATGTCCATTCTCTTGAGAGCCTCCCATTATAAAAGATGGTAACATTAAACCTTTTCTTATGTAAAGAAATCCAATACCTTTTGGTCCATTAAATTTGTGCGCAGATGCAGAAAGCATATCAATGTCCAAATCTTTGACGTTAATTGGTACATGACCTACAGCTTGCACAGCATCCGTATGAAACAAGCAGCCTTTTGAATGTGAAATTTCTGCAACTTTTTTTATCGGCTGTATGCTGCCTATCTCATTATTGGCAAACATAACTGATACCAAAGTATTATTGTGTTCAATCTCATTTTTTAATATTGAACAATTTACTATACCATCAGAATCAACAGGTACGAATTTTACATTTATCCCTTCTCCTGATAAATATTCACATGGCCGTAATATAGCATGATGTTCAATAGAAGATGTGACGATAGACATTTTCTGTGAGGCAACACCGAAAACAACCCAATTATCACTTTCAGTTCCACACGATGTAAAGAAAATTTCTTCTGGATCTGCACCGATGCAATCTGCGATTGTTGCACGTGCCTCTTTTAGAGCCTTTTTAGGGTTTCTTGCAAAAGAATATAACTGTGACGCATTGCCATAATCCTCCAATAGGTATGGTATCATGGCATTATAGGCATTATTACTTAAAGCTGTTGTGGCTGCACTATCAGCATATATCCTTTTCGTCATAGTTTTTTAGGAAAAAAGTTTACATCCCTCATCCTTGAATTCTTCTATCTTGTCAAGAATGTCTTGAACAGTACATCCAAGATAATCAGCCAAACAATCCATACAGTAGAAAGTTTTCGTATTTTCTGCTATAAGCTTTCTGTTTATGCCAATGGTGTCTCTATCAAGATCTTTCTTGCCACAAGCGATACAGCTTGCATTTTTAATTTTCATAATTGTACAGTATATTTAGGTAAACTCTTCCCTTTATATTGAGAATCAATCATACCCATTTGCATGACTATAATGGAGCGCATCTCTCTTGCAGGACGCAAGCAATATCTTATAAATTCTGTCTCGTCTATGTCCTTCGGTGAACGGACATGGGGAAATAATAGTTTTAAATATGCCGTTGCGATTCTTTTTACGGCTTCGGTATCACGTGTATCTGCATTTGGCGGATATTCAACAATTCTATCAACAATAGCCCTATATGACACATCATCCCTGAGTAAGTGCATTATCGTAGTGAAATATTCTGTATTAAGAGCCCAACCAGATATTTTAAGACTTTCATTCATACGGGGTATATCCCAACCTTTAATAAACCCATGTATTCTATCCATTAAGGCACTGGTTTTAAATAGGGTTGGCAGACTATCGAACATATTATCGTAAATATCCATTTTTTCTTGTTCTATGTTACCGAGCATTACGAATCCTGCATCAGCAACATCATTTTTATCACCAATCTTAACTGTTCCTTGCTCCATATATCCTTGTAGTGTTTGTGTCATTTCGTTTACATTATCAAACTCTACTTTTTGAATTTCGTCAAAAGCTATGTAATCGTGGAAAAACACAAGTCCATCTTCTCGTCTTGAAAGGTCATAGAACAATTTGGCACGAGTCATTTTTCCTGCTGAAAGATAACCGTATCGACTTATACCTCCAAATAAATAAGATTTTCCTGTACCCTTAGGGGCAAGTTCTATCAGATTTAGACGTTTTTCTACAAAGGGCAGCAAACGTGTGAGCATGCTCAATTTCTGTTTTTCTTCTGTATAACCTGAAGCATTATAGTCGATGGCACCAAGAATAACATCTATCCACTCTCCTAAGGTGAATTCTTTTCTTATATCTTTGTAAAATTCCAAATCGGTTTCGTAAGGGCAAAAATTCTCAAACCCCAACAATTTTATTTTCCCCTTATTCTTCCCTTCGGGATATCTATATCCAAGTTCTACAATACCCCATGTTTCTTTTGCCTTGACTAAATCGTCTTTACATCTATTCCATACATATTGGTCAATTACTGTATCTTTATTATTTAAGTCAAAGTTTGGAAGAGAAAAAGAAACTTCATGTGTCGTGATGTCAATATCTACAGATATTCGGGTAAGTAATTTTACCCGTTCATTTTCAACGACAATTCTATTCTTTATTGCTGTCCATTCTGCTTTGGTTGGTATGTTTGTCTTGACGAAATTTGTCAATTCGTCAATATCAAACTTTCCGCTTTCATCTTCAAACATCTTTAAGAGCCAGTCGCGAAGAAAGGATGGAAGTTTCAAGTCCTTAAAAAAATTACTTTCTTTAAGGTCTTTATACACTACCATATTGTCAAAATATTGTTTTAATTTTTCTTCCATATTATTCTAATTAAAATATTTTTTCTCTTTTACAGCTTTTATTACCTCAAAAGTTAAATCTTTACATATTAGAGAACCTTCCATATAGACATTGAAGGTGTAAACTCCCTCTTTCTCTAAGTCTGGCATTTGAACGGCATATTGATAACGAATATCTGTCTTTTTGGCAGCATATATCTTTCCATTTACGGAAATACTTATATTCTCGTTATCAACTTCTACATATAGCAATATTTCTGCTTTCTGTTTATAACTTACTTTTATAGGCTCATTATTTACTAATTTGCATCCAATTGTTTTAACTAATTTATTTATTGTTATTATTGGCACAGCTACTTCTTCTATTGTTGCCCCTCCATGAACTTCAACAGATGCTTTCCTGCCTCCTTTGAAACGATCATAATTGGTAAGACACCAAAAATCGTTTTCTTCTATTGCAATAGTTAGTTTCTCGCTTATATCTCCTTTTGGACAACATCTGCCAGAATGTAAGCCTTTTTCCGAAATATCCCATTTTGTCTCACATTCATTTATAACAGCCAATCTCGTTGCTCCATGATCAGATATAATGTAAACGGTTTTGTCTTTATCAATAGTTTTAAGTTGCTTAATAAGTTCATTAAGTATGTTGAGTTCCTCAACTATATGAATTGGTATCTTGGTGTTTTCATAGTTATAAGAACCCAGCCCCTCGTGTTTTAGTTTATCAAGTTCTTTTTTGTCATAAACCATACAGCCTAATTGCTTAAAATCATCCACAAAACCATTATTGAAAGATGTTATTGATGGTAAATCACATCTTCCTATTTCTGCATGAAACAACAATTTATTTTCAAAGCATTTATTTTGCAAAAACCCAAGAAATTCTATTCCCATTGCATCCATGAAGTAAAGAACAGTTTTATTTTTATCTTTTATCAAATTTTCAACTATGGAAGAACGGGATTGAAGTTCATATATATGATGTTCTGTTGCTTGATAATTCAATTTTTCTATAAACTCATCTGAAATTTTATTCATCACCTTGCAATACTTATATTCATCCATATATTCATCAAGCTCTTTGTTCCCAGAATCAAAAGGAGATAAATATAAAGCTAAATCTGGATAAGTATTTCTAAGAGTGGAAATAAGTTCCTCTTTATCGTAAGTTGAGCCATATAAAGACAGCAATTCTATAGTCATTTCTTTCTCTGCTTTATTCAAATCTGTCATATAGTATAGAGATTCTTTCCCTTTACCATATACCTCTTTACAGAAAGAAGATATTATATCTGAATAATTTTGCATACCTCTTATAACTA